>NZ_JAMYLP010000044.1:0-44270 GCF_040318085.1 Mesorhizobium sp. M1322 | reverse complement strand
GCCGAAGCCTGGGTCTTCATCGCCCACATCCGCCTGCTCACGCGTCGCCTCGCAAGACCTTGAAATTGCACCAGTCGTTTTGATTCAGACACTTATCATCAATAATTCCTTTCACTTCAACCGACGATGGGAAGTGAATGTCTCCAATTTGCAAAATCCGTAAGCGTGGAAGCATGGTGCCTTAGGTGGCTCTATTTTCTGTTTCGACCAAGCAATACCTGTACATGCTATCTTATTCCGATTTGCTTGAGCCTTTGATCAGAGCGTGGGCTTTCCCCACAGAAATCCTGTATCTTTCTGCTAGCTTCCTAACAGTCAACCCATCGAGGTTGTCCTGTCTCAGTCCTTGTTGGTCAATTTCCACCCGCGGTCTTCCAAGCGTCTTTCCTTTGGCTCTCGCTCGAGCCAGGCCTGCCAGGACGCGTTCTCTTATCATTGATCGTTCAAATTCCGCAAAGACGCCAGTCATCTGAAACATGGCTTTTCCGGCGGGGGTTGTCGTGTCGATGGCTTGCTGGTGAAGATATAGGTCTATATTTTGGCTATGCAGTTCCTCAAGTGCCGCAACAAGCCCTGTGAGGCTTCGCCCGAGGCGTGATACATCCCACGACATCAGCACATCGAACTTCGCCCTAACCGCATCCTTCAGCATTTGGTCGTAAGCCGGTCGTCTGTCCCTTCCCTTGGTGCCGCTTATCCCTTCATCCAGGTAGACGCTCACTATCTTCCAGTTTTTGGCCTGAGCCACTCTCACCAATTCAAGGCGCTGGTTCTCGGTCGTTTGTTCCTTAGTGCTTACCCTCAGATATAGAACCGCTCGCTTCACAGGTATCCCTCCTGTTCAATAAACACTCCTTTAATGAACAGCAATTTTGACTCTTTGAAGGCCATGCAAGTCAAGGGCTCCGGAAGCCTGCATCACGAAGGGTTTTTTGAACGCGGCGCCAATGCAGTCATACATCGTGCCGCCAGTCTGTGCTCTGCGACGGAAAAGTTTTCAGGAAGCTTCAACGCGAAAAGCATACATGGCACCGCCACGCGTCCCGTTCCTCCCGCGTTGTAAACTTCCTCCATAGACCTGGCAGGAGTGAGTGAGCGGACGGGGGGCGAGAGGTGACAGGCCCGGGGGTGCCTATATCGTATATGCTGCCTCCCCGAGCGCCGGTTTGGGAATTTTTGTAAACTTTCACTTTGAAGCTCGATTAAGGGTACGCTTTGAGAGCAACAAGTGGAGAGTTTACAAAGCGTCCGTTGGTTCGGCTTTGGATTGACTACCTTCGGCCCGTAGAGTGGTCCCACGGGTGTTTCGCTGGTTTGAGGGACCTTCTTCTGCCAGAATGTGCTGTTGCCGCTCTAGGACCGGTTTCTTGGAGTCTGTCACCCAATATGTTGCCTATCTGATCAACCGACCTGATTTCTGTGCCTTCTCCCTGAAATCCAGATTTGGCATGACCAAGCAGCTTCTCCCTTAAACGATAGCCTTCGTATTCAGGCATCTCCTTCTTTGCCAGAAAGAGCTTCATGCCAAGGCTATGTCGTTCGTTGACGCTCAACAATCCCTGATCGGTCAACAGGTCGTCAAAGAGGCTTGGCGAGCTTTTAAGGGATATGGTCCTGCCTCTCATTCTCTGCTGATAGGCGTCCAGCATAGTTGCGGACAGATCGTCGCCATTGCCCTCGGCCACGATGAAACTGTCATGGATCGGGAGGACAGGAATCCCTTTGTCCATCATCCTCATGATCACGTCTTCCGCAATGTCAGAATCCAGCCGTTGAAGCAGAATGCCTTCTCCAGAGCGGAAGAACTCTGCAATTGGCTTGTGCTTCGTCAGGATCGCCTCCTGAAGGTCCTTCCACGATACGCCTTCCGGTAGGGTTGACTTGAGAGGGGCCTGGATACGTCCTTGAGCGTTGATCATCGTCAGGGTGCTGGTTTTCACAAGTGGACGAAACTCCTGCCCGAAGCCATCGATATCGTACGCATCGCCTTCAAGCTGCTGTCCGATCTTTGCGTAGAGCATTGCCAACTGCATGTTGGAATAATCCATCTCCACGGTGGGCGCACCGTTGATCGTTATGAAGCGACGGTATTTCCTCGGGACGTTCTGCCACCATCCGCCATAGAAGCGTCCACCATGATCGAATCTCCCGTTGTTGAAGACACGATAGAGCCTGTTCGCGGAAACCAGATCGATAAGGGAGGACGCCGAGTTAGACTCACCGAACTCACTGTAATCTGGATCGTCTTGGTCAACTAAATCAGCCATCTCCTTATCGGAGACAAACAAATTCAAACAGGTATTTGATGATATGAATCAATTGTATCTGCCTAGGTGAGCTTCCATAGACTGAGTTTCAGCGGTATGTTCAAATTCTATGAATCCACTTTTGCTCTTTGATGAGCTTTCCCTAAGACAAATTATTGGAAGGTCTGACCTATCAAAAATCAACCTGTAATTCTCGATATATTTGTTAAGTTTAAATGCGTTCCTAGTAATGGAATGGTTATATAATATATGGTTATTATATGTATCTATTAGCTCATGTGTATGAAATAGAAGCAATTCTATGAGTAAGCCTGATGGAGAAATCTCTGTCGGATACCCAATACGTCTTCCTTTGTCAAAATTACCGCCCTGTTTATGGATCAGAGGTGGATTGGACCTACTCAGGTATCTCACAACTTTACCAACGGTTCGACTGCTTAATCGATTCGGATTGAACGTTCCCTTCGGATAGCCATCGTTGCTGAGATGAACCCGCACCCCATGGGAAGGATGCAAAACGTATGACCGAAGAAGGTTGGCCAAAATGACGCTAAGAGCCGTTTTGATGTTCTCCACGGCATCCCGCCTTCGTCGTTTCCCTCCCTTCTTGGCTATGTTCTCAGCGGTATGCGAAAGGAAAGGCGCACATAACGAAGATAGCTTCGGAGACAGCTTTAGAGAGCGATCAAGCCATGGGGAATTGTTGCTGTAGATCATGACTCAACCCAATCTGGTAGCTGAGCCAATTGGGCTTCGACCTCAGGGGAGATATTTCGAGCCTTCTCCCTGGTCGCACGAGACAGCCCTGTCCTTGACCTGCAAAAGCTCACCCCATTCCAGGCTGGCCTGCCGTCGAGACTGCCTTTTCGAACTTGAAGAATCCACTGAATCCCATCAGGGCAAACGATAACTCTCCACTTCTCATCGATGAGAAAAGCAATGTTGTAGTAGGTATCACTTCTTTCCCTGTTATCCGGGACAGATACCGGTCCTATGGCCTGATCAGGCGATTGGATGACTGATTGATAGTCGATAATTTTATTAAGCTCTATAACCTCTCTATTTCCTAAAAAAACTGCTTCTGAAATTTCGTTGCCGAACAGAGATTTTATGTTTGATAGTATATAATGAAACATTCCGGATAATTTTCCTTAAAAATTCTAAAAATAATCATTTGTTTAAATAGCCTTATTTGCCCAGCGCCTTAAGGCGACAGGTTTGATCCGACTCAATTGTCAGAAAATAAAACGCCCACCAAACGCAGGCGTACGGGTGTCGTGAAGGCAGATTCCACCTTCTACACTATAATTATATCAAAAGGATTTAACCTTGTCAATCAATAAGTTAGCTACGCGAGGGCCTGCTCCAGCTTGTTGGCTAACCGGGAAGCATCTGCATGTGCATATCGCATGAGCATCCGAACGTCTCTGTGGCCGCTGATCGATGCCACTTCGGGAACAGTCAGCCCGAGTTCAAAGAAACGACTGATCGCTTCGTGACGAAGATCGTGGAAATGCAGATCGTTTATCCCTGCTCGGCTCGTTAGCCGGTCCCACGACAGCCTCAGGGCATTTGCAGCTAGTGGGAATACAAAGGGTACGTTGTCGCGCTGTGGGACCACTCTGAGAAGCGATACGGCCTTGGGCGTCAAGGGAATGATCCGGGAACGACCATTCTTCGACTCAAGAATGATCACAAAGCGGTGACTAAGGTCCACATGCTCCCACCGCATGGCAAGAATCTCTCCTCGTCTCATTGCGGTCTCCAAAGCGAACAGGAACGGAAGGACCAGTGGGTTTCGGGTCTTCCTTGAGACTTTTATCAGCCGATCAAGTTCATGCTCTCTAAGCCGTCTGTCCCTTCTGTTATCCTGTACGGCCATCCGGAGATCAGAGAGTGGATTCTTGCCGAGAGGGATTCCCCATTCTCGTTTGGCGATGTTGAACATGTTGGAGAGAGGAGCCAGCTGGCGTGCCAAGGTCCTGGCCGAAATGCTCGTCAAGCGTCTATCCCGGTAAGTCGCAAAGTCTGCTGTTGAGAGAGCCGAGAGCTTTTTTTTACATAACGGGTCACGCAGGAATGCGTTGAGCACGACAGTTTCATCTTCCGCCCCTCGCTTCGTGACGACAACCTCATCTCGGTAGCGCTCGACCAGTTGCCCTAGCGAAATTGAATCCAGAACTTTTGCGTTGGCTGGGAGTTCGTTTCGATCTGCCTTGGCCTCCCAATGTCGAGCCCATTCGGCAGCGTCTCCCTTCTTCAGGAATGACCTTGAAATGGTGGGAAATCCCTGGCGTCGAATCTGGACCTGCCATTTGGTCCCGCGCTTTCGAATTGTAGCCATTGCGATCCGTCCGCTGTGACAGGAGTGTGACAGCAGCGAATTCGAACAGACATCGGGAAAGCGGACAGATCGATTTTCTTTTTGTTTTCAATCTGTTGGATGGTGGGCGTGACAGGGATTGAACCTGTGACCCCTGCAATGTCAATGCAGTGCTCTCCCGCTGAGCTACACGCCCATCCGAAGCCGCGCATACACCATTTTTGCCACGGCGCGTCAATAGCAGGAAAAGGGAAAGAAAGGTTCGCCTTGCCGCGCCGTTGAAGGCGCGCCGAAAGCCGGCGGCGGAAAGCGCGTCAGGCCGCCTGCAGCATCTTTTCGACCTCGTTGACGAGGTCGCGCAGATGGAACGGCTTCGACAGCACCTTGGCGTCTTTCGGCGCCTTGGAATCCGGATTGAGCGCAACGGCGGCGAAGCCGGTGATGAACATGACCTTGAGGTCGGGATCGATCTCGGTGGCGCGGCGGGCGAGTTCTATGCCGTCCATCTCCGGCATAACGATATCAGTCAAGAGCAGCGAGAAGGGCTCTTCGCGCAGCCGCTCATAGGCGCTGGCGCCATTGTCGAAATCGCTGACCTGGTAGCCGGCACGCTCCAGCGCCTTGACGAGGAACCGGCGCATGTCATCGTCGTCTTCCGCCAGTAGAATGCGTGCCATTTTATCCTGTCCGAATCACCCGCCCGAGACTGCCGTGGGCAGCCCGTTAACCATCCTGTATATGAGGAGGTGAGGGTAAACATCAAGTGAACGATAAAGGCCCGATCGGCCTTTAACAAAGCGGTCCGGACGCCGAAACGCTGGACATGGGGCCGGCGAGGTGGCACCTTTCCAATCATGATGCATTGGTGTTTCCGGATTCGTTCAAATTGAAAACGGCAGCCGAGGATTTTTCGGTCGTTCCCCCCTTCGAAATCCGGTCGGGCGCCGAACAGCGCGTCCCCTTCCTCTTCAACTCACCGCATAGCGGCCGTCACTATCCGGACCGGTTCCTGGCGATGGCAAGGCTGGATCGAAACGCCATCCGCCGCTCCGAAGATTGCTATGTCGACGAATTGTTCGGTGGCGCCGTTGCGATCGGCGCGCCGATGCTGGCGGCAAACTTCCCGCGCGCCTATCTCGACGTAAACCGGGAGCCGTGGGAACTCGATCCGCGCATGTTTGCCGAGCCCGTGCCGTCGTTCTGCAACATCCGCTCGGCGCGCGTGGCCGGCGGGCTTGG
Source organism: Mesorhizobium sp. M1322 (assembly GCF_040318085.1). Taxonomy (NCBI): domain Bacteria; kingdom Pseudomonadati; phylum Pseudomonadota; class Alphaproteobacteria; order Hyphomicrobiales; family Phyllobacteriaceae; genus Mesorhizobium; species Mesorhizobium sp. M1322. The sequence continues at coordinate 38,441 of NZ_JAMYLP010000044.1, read as the reverse complement.
CACCGTGCCCAAGCTGGTGGGAGAAGGGCTCGACATCTATGCCGGCCGCTTGCCGCTGGCGGAAGCCGTTGCGCGTATCGAGGCTGTCTACAAGCCTTATCACGAGACGCTGAAACGGCTTTTGACCAGGACCCATGCGCGGTTCGGCTTTGCCGTGCTGATCGATTGCCACTCGATGCCGGCGAGCATCAGGGTCGGCGACAGCGGCGTCAGGCCCGACTTCATCGTCGGCGACCGTTTCGGCATGTCCGCCTCGGCAGCGTTGACCGAGACGGCGATCGGCCTGCTGATCGGCATGGGCTATACCGTCGCCCACAACAAGCCCTACGCCGGAGGCTTCATCACCGAGCACTATGGCCGCCCCGTGCGCCATCTCCATGCACTGCAGATCGAGGTGAATCGCGGGCTTTACATGAACGAGCGGACGTTCCAGAAATCCGCCGGCTTCGATGCCCTCGCCGACGATCTGGCACAATTCTCGGCCGACCTGATGGCGATGCCCGATCACGATTTTATCGATCTGCCGCTTGCAGCCGAATGATGCGCCAAAAATCGAAAATCGATTCTTACATGGGATTCTGCGTCAGATAAAGCGATATCGCGCCAGATAGGCCTCGGCCTGCGGGTCGGGGACGCGCGATCGGCTGGATGCTGGGCTGAAAAAAAGACCGCATCGTTTGCACGACACGGTCGAAGTCTAGGGAGGAAACGCCCAAGGAGGGCATGGACAGGAAAACCTGTCCAAGAACAAATCTATTGTGCGATGCACAAATGTCAAGCGGCCGACCAAGGTTTTTAATTCACGGAGATGTGGAAACTGAATTTCGAGGCCGCCAGCGTTGCATTCGAGCAACAGTTGTTGATGCGCGAGAGTTCCGCGAGCCCTTGTTTTGACGGAAAACCACAGGCAAACGATGATTCCAGCACGCTACACGCGGGAGAATCAGTTGGACATCAGCATCGATTTCATGCGGCGCATTTCGCATGCCGCCGCAGCCGAAACCTTGCCACGCTTCCGCAGCCAAGGCGCGGTCGCCAACAAGGAGCAAGGCAGCTTCGACCCGGTCACCGAGGCGGACCGCGAGGCCGAGCGGGTCATCCGGGCGCTTATATCAACGGAATATCCCGATCATGGCATCCTCGGGGAGGAGCATGGCAGCGAGAACATTTCCAGCAGGCATATCTGGGTGATCGATCCGATCGACGGCACGCGCGCCTTCATTTCAGGCCTGCCGGTGTGGGGAACGTTGGTCGGGCTGACGGTCGACGGCGATGCCGTCGCCGGCATGATGTCGCAGCCCTTCACCGGCGAGCTTTTCTACGCCAACGCTTCCGGTGCCCATTATGAAGGTCCGGGCGGGCCGCGAAGGCTGACGACACGCAAGACGACGAGCCTCGCCGAGGCGACGCTGTTCACCACCACGCCGGCACTGTTCAAGGGAGACGCACGCCTGCGCTACGACCTGTTCGAGCAGCAGGTCCAGCTCGCCCGCTACGGCACCGACTGCTATGCCTTCGCCATGGTCGCGGCGGGAAGCGTCGACATCGTCGCCGACCCCGGTTTGAAGCCCTACGATATCGTCGCGCTGATCCCGATCATCGAGAAGGCCGGCGGCGTCGTCACCACCTTCGAAGGCGGACCGGCGGAAAGGGGCGGCGACATCCTGGCTGCGGCAACGCCGGAGCTTCATGCCGCCGCGATGGCGGCGCTGCGTGGCTGAACCGGCTGGGCAGCTGGCGATTGCGGGACCAAGGTGCCCACCGGCGATGTAGCCCACGCTCCTGACAGGAAGATGTCAGCAGCTCTCTGCTATGGAGATCATGCCACGGGGAGGGATTCACATGTCGACGCAGTCAACAGCCAGCCGTTCCGAAAATGCTCCAGCAGACGGGCGGGCCGAATTCGATTTCTTCTTCGGACGCTGGAACGTCAGCCATCGAAGGTTGCGGAAGCGCCTGCAAGGCGACACGAACTGGGACGTGTTTGGCGGGACATGCGACGTGCGCTCGATCCTTGGCGGCCTCGGCAATGTCGACGACAATGTGATTGAATTGCCCGGCGGCGCCTATCGCGCCGCCACGCTTCGGACGTTCGATCCGGCGACGAGGCAATGGTCGATCTGGTGGATCGACGGCCGCAACCCGGCAACCATCGATGTTCCGATGCGCGGCACCTTCGAAGCAGGCGTCGGCACGTTCCTGTGCGAAGACGTCTTCGACGGACGCGATATCCAGGTTCGCTTCCTCTGGTCGCGGATCACTGAACAATCGGCGCGCTGGGAGCAGGCTTTTTCACCGGATTGCGGGAAGACCTGGGAGACCAACTGGACCATGGATTTCGCCCGGCAAGAATAGGCCGACGATCGAGTTGGCAGCATTTTTTCAAGCCAAGGCAGGGATTTCAATGATTTGGAGCGCTCTTTGCGCCTCCGGGAGTACGGCACTCAATCAGCCCGTGTCGTCGCTTCCCGGGATGAAGGCATCGAATGCGGCAAAGAACTGCTCGCGATAGAAGTCGGCTTCCTGCAATATTTCATGGCGTGCGCCATCGATCACCAGCAGCGAACCGAGGCGCAGACGTCTGGTGTAGGTTTCCACTGCCTTGGTCGAGACGACCTGGTCGGCGCCGGCGGCGACCACCAGCAGGGGAACCTGGATCCTGGCCATGAAGTCGGGATCGCTGATGGCCTCGGAAGCCTGCGCCGCCGCTTTCAGCCAGCGGATCGTCGGGCCGCCGAGCGCCAGTTGCGGGTAGGTTTCGTAGATCAGCGTGTTGCGCCGATACCGCTCCGGATCCGATGTCACCTTGTTGGCGGCAAAGGGTATGGTTTTCCTGGGCCGCGGACCCCAGGCGGCATAAAGCTTGCCAAGACCCAGCAGACAGAACAGCGAGCAGACGCGGCGAACGGTGGTCGTCGAGACCGGCAGGTCAGGCACGGCCAGGAATGGCGCGATCAGCACCATGCGCCGTACGCGGTTCACCATCGACGGCGCAGCAAGCAGCGCAATCACCGCCCCCGCCGAATGGGCCAATATATAATACGGTCCCCGACAGTCTGGCAGCACGATTTCCTCGAAGAACTGTTCCAGGTCGCCGGTGTAGTCGAAGAAGCTCCGGACATAGCCGCGCTCGCGGTCGCTGATCAGCCGGTCGGAACCGCCCTGGCCGCGCCAGTCGAGGGTGGCGACGCCGAAGCCGCGGTCGGCGAGGTTACGAATGGTCTCGAAATATTTTTCGATGCACTCGTTGCGGCCGGTCAGCACGACCACGGTGCCCCTCATCGGTCGGGCAACGGCCGGAAAGAGGCCGTAGCGGATCTTCTTGCCGTCGCGCGTGGTAAAGAAACCACCGGCCGCATTTTCCGGTAGCGGATTGCCCGGAATTTCGCGGAAGAGAGGAATTTCGTTGAGGAGGTCCGTCATTCGCGCTGCGTTTGTGTGTCGCTGCCTGCATGGCGCAAGCTTTGGTAGGCATAGACGCCCATGCAGCAAAAGCAAAGGAATTCCGGACGCGTTGGAAAGGCTGAACGAGGCGGCCGGCGAGTGAGGCCGAAAGCAGCTTGCGGCATGCTTCCGGCCCCCGTCGATCCGGGAGGAAGGGACGTTACACCCGGTCGGCCTCGTTGCGGCATCTCGCGCATAACCCCGAAAATCGCACCCGATTTTCGCTGTGAATCATGCGCAATCAAAGTGTTACAGCGTCCTTTGCGTGTCCGAGCGGACGCGCGACGCCGTAACCGCCGCCTGTTCCTTGATCCTGGAAGCAGTCTAGCTCTGCTTAGCTGAACGCCCGCCGAAGCCGCGGTTCATCTTCCGTTCATCGAGAAATCTTGAAATGCCGTCACGTGTTCCCCAAATGTCTGCTGCGGCCGCCAATGTCGGGGCCGCTGGCCTATCCGGAACGCCGTCACGGGTTTCGCACCGGCCATACGCAAACCTTGTTGCTCAACAGGAGAACACACTATGCGTCACGTTGATTTTTCCCCGCTCTACCGTTCGACCGTCGGTTTCGACCGGCTGTTCACCATGCTCGATTCGCTTGCGCAGCCGGAAGGTGCGCAGACCTACCCGCCCTATAACATCGAGCGCACCGGCGAGGATTCCTATCGCATCTCGATGGCGGTCGCCGGCTTCTCGGACGACGAGCTCTCGATCGAAGCTCACCGCAACGTTCTGACAGTCAAGGGTGAGCGCAAGGAAGACGGCAATGGCGAAGGCTCCGAACTGCTCTATCGCGGTATCGCCAGCAGGGCCTTTGAGCGCCGCTTCCAGCTTGCCGACCATGTTGAAGTCGTCGGCGCCTCGCTGAAGAACGGCCTGCTCTTTGTCGATCTCAAGCGCAATATTCCCGAGGAGCTGAAGCCCCGCAAAATCGCGATCACCGCGTCTTCGGCGAAGGCAAAGCAGATCGAGGCCAAGACCGCCGCGTAAGCTGCGTCACCAAGACGACCTCAGGGACGAAGGGCGGCGCCTGGCGCCGCCCTTTTTTATGGATAAGTGCCGCTATCCAGCAATTAGCTGGCCAAAGCGGTCGACCTCATCGGCCGTGGTCGCAAAGCTGGTGACGAAACGGTAGAGCGCCTCGTCCTCGCCGATACGGCCGTTGAAATGATGCGGCTTGTGCCAGTCGTAGAAGGCGGCACCCGCCAATTGCACCCGTTCAGCCTCGGCCTTTTTCATCACCGCAAACACTTCGTTCGCTTGCGGCAGCCAGGCCAGACGCGCCGACGGGGAATCCTCGATCAGCGCTGCAAGGCGTGCTGCCATGGCGTTGGCGTGCCGGGCCGTGTCGAGCCACAGCTTGTCCTTGAAATAGGCTTCGAACTGCGCAGCGACGAAGCGCGATTTCGAGAACAATTGCGCCGCGCGCTTGCGCAGGAAGGCCAGTTCCCTGGCGCGGTCGAGATCGAACAGCACGATAGCCTCGGCGCACCAGCAGCCGTTCTTGGTGCCGCCGAAAGAGAGGATGTCGACGCCGCGCTTCCAGGTCATTTCCGCCGGTGTTGTGTCGAGCGCGACCAGCGCATTGGCGAAGCGGGCGCCATCCATGTGCAGCGGCAGTTTGTGATGCTTGGCGATCGCTGAAATCCTGGCGATCTCGTTCAGCGTGTAGATGGTGCCGACCTCGGTCGACTGGGTGATCGACACCGCTATCGGGCGCCCGGAATGGACGATTTCAGGCGCGAACCGGCCCACCGCCGCTTCCAGGTTGTTCGGATCGATCTTGCCCAGCGCACCGTCGACGGCATAGAGCCGTGAGCCGCCGGTAAAGTATTCCGGCGCGCCGCATTCATCCTCAATGACATGCGATTCTCGATGGCAGAAGGAAATGCCGCCTGATTTGTTATAGGCGGTCAGCGACAGCGAATTGGCAGCGGTGCCGGTCGCCACGAAAAACACCGCGACCTCGCGCTCGAAAATTTCGTTGAAGCGCTGGTAGACGGACTGGTCGAGGGCGCCGTCGCCATAGGCGGTGGAAAAGCCGCCGGCATGGGCCGATAGCCCCGCGGCGATGCTGGGATGGGCGCCGGCCCAATTGTCGGAAGCGAAGTTCATGCGTTTGCCTGTGCTGGGAAAATCGACGCGATTTTGGCCGCTTTCGCCTGCCGCTCGCAAGTGCCAAGCGCCGGAAATGCGATAAAGTCAGCGGGAAGCTGGGATGCAGCGGACGACCGAAGGTTGCGTTTCGCCGCGGCCGCGCGTAATTTTCAGTCTCTAGATGCCAAGATTGTTGTGGATCGGTCTTGTGTGCATTCATAATTTCTGTCATAAAAATTTAGGACAGTAGTGCTGTCTTATTTTGTCGCACAAAACAGGCTGGATTGGCGTATCATTGAGCCTCTCCGGCCGTTGCCGCGAGCGACAGGTAGACAGCCTGGCTCTGGCCTGTACGATTGCCGGATGCGAACCAGGCCCGCCTGGTTCGGCAAGAATTTCGCAAGACGTGCCGCAAGGATGAGAGGGAAGCTCATGCGCTTCCCAACGGAAACCAGCGCCCTAAGGGCTGGGAATGGAGGATAGGACGATGACGGAAATGACGCCATCTGCGACGAACGGCCCGGCCGCGCAGACGAAAGCGCCAGCCGTCAAAAATCGGTCCATCGCCACTGGCCTGACCAATATCGGGCGAACCCATACCGGCTTCGCCGCCCAAGGCCTTTACGACCCCCGCAACGAGCACGATGCCTGCGGCGTCGGCTTCATCGTCAACATGAAGGGCGTGAAGTCGCATCAGATCGTCAAGGACGGCCTTGCGGTGCTCGAAAACCTGACGCATCGCGGCGCCGTCGGCGGCGACCCGCTGATGGGCGACGGCGCCGGCGTGCTGGTGCAGCTTCCCGATCGCTTCTTCCGCGAGGAGATGGCCAGCCAGGGCGTCGAACTGCCCAAGCCCGGCCACTACGCCGTCGGCCATATGTTCATGCCGCGCGATCCTGAGCTTCAGGCGCATATCGAAGGCATCATCGCCGAGGTGGCGCAGCTCGAAGGCCAGCCGCTGCTCGGCTTTCGCGATGTGCCGGTCGACAATTCGTTGCTGTCAAAGGCGCCTGATATCGCTGCTTCCGAACCGGTCCAGCGGCAGGTGTTTCTGGGTCGTGGCGCCGAAATCGAGAGCGACGACGATTACGAGCGGCGGCTCTACATCCTGCGCAAGGTCATTTCAGGTCGTATCCATGAAGAAACCAAGGGCGTCGACAATGGCTTCTACGTCGTGTCGATGTCATCGCGGACCATCGTCTACAAGGGCATGTTCCTGGCCTATCAGGTCGGCGCCTATTACAAGGACCTGACCGATCCGCGTTTCGAGACGGCGCTGATCCTCGTCCACCAGCGTTTTTCGACCAACACCTTCCCGTCGTGGAAGCTGGCGCATCCCTATCGCATGGTCGCCCACAATGGCGAAATCAACACGCTGCGCGGCAACGTCAACTGGATGGCGGCGCGGCAGGCCTCGGTCGATTCCGAACTGTTCGGCAACGACATCTCCAAGCTGTGGCCGATCTCCTATGAGGGGCAGTCGGACACCGCCTGCTTCGACAATGCGCTCGAATTCCTGACGCAAGGCGGCTACTCGCTCGCCCATGCGATGATGATGCTGATCCCGGAAGCCTGGGCCGGCAACAAGCTGATGGATCAAGATCGCAAGGCCTTTTACGAATATCACGCGGCCCTGATGGAGCCGTGGGACGGGCCGGCGGCAGTGGCCTTCACCGACGGCCGCCAGATCGGCGCTACACTCGACCGCAACGGCCTGCGGCCGGCGCGCTACATCGTCACCGACGACGATCGCGTCATCATGGCCTCGGAAGCCGGCGTGCTGCCGGTGCCGGAGGAAAGGATCGTCAAGAAGTGGCGGCTGCAGCCCGGCCGCATGCTGCTGATCGACCTGGACAAGGGCCGCATTGTTTCCGATGAGGAGATCAAGTCGGAGATCGCGACCAGGCATCCCTACAAGAGCTGGCTCGCCAACACCCAGCTCATCCTCGAAGACCTGAATCCGGTCGAGCCACGCGCATTGCGCAGGGACGTCAGCCTGCTCGATCGCCAGCAGGCGTTCGGCTACACCCAGGAAGACACCAAGCTGTTGATGTCGCCAATGGCAACCACCGGCCAGGAAGCGGTCGGCTCGATGGGCACCGACACGCCGATTTCGGCGATGTCGGACAGATCGAAGCTGCTCTACACCTATTTCAAGCAGAACTTCGCCCAAGTCACCAACCCGCCGATCGACCCGATCCGCGAGGAACTGGTGATGAGCCTGGTGTCCTTCATCGGGCCGAGGCCGAACATCTTCGACCTCGTCGGCAATTCGCGCCGCAAGCGGCTCGAAGTGCGCCAGCCGATCCTGACCAATGGCGATCTGGAGAAGATTCGCTCCATCGGCCATACCGAGGACCGTTTCGATACCAAGACGATTGACATCACCTATGCTTCGAACGAAAGCGCGGCCGGCATGCAGGGCGCCATCGACCGGCTGTGCGAGCGCGCCGAGGCGGCGGTCGCCGGCGGCTACAACATCATCATCCTATCCGACCGTCAGCTCGGGCCGGACCGCATCGCCATTCCGGCATTGCTGGCGACGGCGGCGGTCCACCATCATCTGATCCGCAAGGGCTTGCGCACGTCGGTGGGGCTCGTTGTCGAGTCCGGCGAACCGCGCGAGGTGCATCATTTCTGCTGCCTTGCCGGCTACGGCGCCGAGGCGATCAATCCCTATCTCGCCTTCGACACGCTGCTCGACATGCACAAGCGCGGCGAGCTGCCGGCCGAGGTCGACGCTTATGAGGTCGTCTCCCGCTATATCAAGTCGATCGGCAAGGGCATCCTCAAGGTGATGTCTAAGATGGGCATCTCGACCTATCAGTCCTATTGCGGCGCGCAGATCTTCGACGCGATCGGGCTGAAGACCGATTTCGTGCAGAAGTATTTCACCGGCACCGCGACGCTGATCGAAGGCGTCGGGCTGGAGGAGATCGCGGCCGAGACGGTCAGCCGCCACGCCGACGGCTTCGGCAACGACCCGGTGCTGCGCAACAGCCTCGAGGTCGGCGGCGAATACATGTTCCGCATGCGCGGTGAAGCGCATATCTGGTCGCCCGATGCGGTGGCCACACTGCAGCACGCCGTGCGCCAGGGGTCGTGGGAGACGTTCAAGGACTATTCCGCTCAGATCGACAGCGAGACGGCGCGGGCGCAGAGCATTCGCGGCCTGTTCAAGATCAGGCTCGCCGAAGAAACCGGGCGCAAGAAGGTCGCGCTCGACAAGGTTATGTCGGCGGCCGATATCGTCAAGCGGTTCTCAACCGGAGCGATGTCTTTCGGCTCGATTTCCAGGGAAGCGCATACCACGCTGGCGCGCGCCATGAACGCCATCGGCGGCAAGTCGAACACCGGCGAGGGCGGCGAAGAGGCCGACCGCTACCTGCCGCTGCCGGGCGGCGGCAAGAACCCCGAGCGTTCGGCGATCAAGCAGGTCGCTTCCGGGCGGTTCGGCGTGACGGCGGAATATCTGGTGAATTCCGATGTGATGCAGATCAAGGTCGCGCAAGGCGCAAAGCCGGGCGAGGGCGGTCAGCTGCCTGGCCACAAGGTCGATGCCACCATCGCCAAGGTCAGGCATTCGACGCCCGGCGTCGGCCTGATCTCGCCGCCGCCGCATCACGACATCTACTCGATCGAGGATCTGGCGCAGCTGATCTACGATCTCAAGAACGTCAATCCGGCGGCCGATGTCTCGGTCAAGCTGGTCTCCGAAGTCGGCGTCGGTACGGTTGCGGCCGGCGTTGCCAAGGCGCGTGCCGATCATATCACCATATCGGGCTATGACGGCGGCACCGGTGCATCGCCGCTGACCTCGCTCAAGCACGCCGGCAGCCCGTGGGAAATGGGCCTTGCCGAGACGCACCAGACGCTGGTGCTCAACGGCCTCAGGTCGCGCGTGGCGTTGCAGGTCGATGGCGGCCTGCGCACCGGCCGCGACGTCGTCATCGGTGCATTGCTTGGCGCCGACGAATTCGGCTTCTCGACCGCGCCGCTGATCGCGGCCGGCTGCATCATGATGCGCAAGTGCCATCTCAACACCTGCCCGGTCGGCGTCGCGACGCAGGATCCGGTGTTGCGCAAGCGCTTCAAAGGCACACCGGAACACGTCATCAACTTCTTCTTCTATGTGGCGGAAGAGGTGCGGGCGCTGCTCGCCGAGATGGGCTACACCCATCTCGACCAGATCATCGGCGACACCGACCTCTTGGAGAAGCGGGCGCTGATCCAGCACTGGAAGGCGCGCGGGCTCGATTTCAGCAAGATGTTCTTCAAGCCGGATGCCCCGCATGAGGCAGTGCACTGGACCGAGCGGCAGAAGCATCCCATCGACGATGTGCTCGACCGCAAGCTGATCGAGTTGGCCAAGCCGGCGCTGGAAGCCAGGCAGCCGGTCAGCATCGAGCTGCCTATCCGCAATGTCGACCGTTCGACCGGCGCCATGCTGTCTGGCGAAGTGGCAAAGCGCTTCAAGCACAAGGGCCTGCGCGAGGACACGATCTCGGTTAAGCTCACCGGCACCGCCGGCCAATCCTTCGGCGCCTTCCTGGCGCGTGGGGTTTCCTTCGAGCTGGTCGGAGCGGCCAATGACTATGTCGGCAAGGGCCTCTCGGGTGGACGCATCGTCATCCGCCCGCCGGAGAACACCAAGATCGTCGCCGCCGAGTCGATCATCGTTGGCAACACTGTGCTCTACGGCGCGACTGAGGGCGAGGCCTATTTCTGCGGCGTCGCCGGCGAGCGTTTTGCGGTTCGCAATTCGGGCGTGGCCGCCGTCGTCGAAGGCGTTGGTGACCACGGCTGCGAGTACATGACCGGCGGCATTGTCGCCGTCATCGGTCAGACCGGCCGCAACTTCGCCGCCGGCATGTCGGGCGGCGTCGCCTATGTTCTCGACGAGGAAGGTGATTTCGCCGAGCGCTGCAACATGGCGATGGTCGAACTGGAACCGGTTCCCGAAGAAGACGACCTGATGGAGAAACTACTCCATCATGGCGGCGACCTCGACCACAAAGGCCGCGTCGACGTGTCCGGCGACATGACCAGCCATGACGAGGAGCGGCTCTATCAGCTGATCTCGAACCACGTCCATTACACGGGTTCGGTGCGAGGCCGCGAGATCCTCGACAACTGGACGACTTTCCGGCCGAAGTTCCGCAAGATCATGCCGGTCGAATACCGCCGCGCGCTGATCGAAATGGAGCGCATGCGCATGGGCGTGGCGGCGGAATAGGCTTTGGGAGTTGCCGGGAGCCAGGCTTCCCGGTCGACGCCTTCATCAACAATCCTGGCCTCGGACTGAAGGTTGCCATGGCTGCCTTATGAGGTTAACGGGTGCGTCGTCGAGCGCGCCATCTGGACAGCAGGGACTGGACTATGGGCAAGGTAACAGGGTTTCTCGAGATCGACCGGCAGGTGCACAAGTACCAGCCGGCTTCCGACCGCATTAGGCATTTTCGCGAGTTCACGCTGCCGATGTCGGACAAGGAGGTCGAGAAACAGGCCGCGCGCTGTATGGATTGCGGCATTCCGTACTGCCACGGGCCGACCGGCTGCCCGGTCCACAACCAGATCCCGGACTGGAACGACCTCGTCTACAATGGAGACTGGGACAATGCGATCCGCAACCTGCATTCGACCAACAATTTCCCGGAATTCACCGGTCGCATCTGTCCGGCGCCTTGCGAGGAAGCCTGCACACTGAACCTCGAGGACATTCCGGTCGCCATCAAGACGATCGAGCAGGCGATCGCCGACAAGGCCTATGAAACCGGTCATATCCGGCCCTATCCGCCGGAAAGGAAGACCGGCAAGCGCGTGGCCGTCATTGGCTCGGGACCGGCCGGCATGGCCGCCGCCCAGCAGCTTGGCCGCGCCGGCCACGACGTTCACGTCTATGAGCGCGAGAGCCGGCCGGGTGGGCTGATGCGCTATGGCATCCCCGACTTCAAGATCGAGAAGCACTATATCGACCGGCGCATCGAGCAGATGCAGGGCGAGGGCGTCAGCTTCCATTGCGGCGTCAATGTCGGCGTCGACAAGCCAGTGGCGGAGCTGCTCGCCGAATTCGATGCGGTGCTCTATTGCGGCGGTTCGGAAACACCGCGCCCGGCCAACATTCCCGGCGACGATCTCGACGGCGTGCATGACGCGATGCCCTATCTGGTGCAGCAGAACAAGCGCATCGGCGGCGAGCCGATCCAGTCGGTGGCGTGGCCCTCCCCGCCGATCGTCGCTGGCGGCCAGCATGTCGTCGTCGTCGGCGGCGGGGACACCGCATCCGACTGCGTCGGTACCGCCTTCCGCCAGGGCGCCGTGCGCGTCACCCAACTCGACATCCGGCCGCAGCCGCCTGAAAAGGAAGACAAGCTTTCGGTCTGGCCCTACTGGGCGACGAAGATGCGCACCTCGTCCTCGCAGGCCGAAGGCGCCGAGCGCGAATTCCAGGTGGCGACGCTCGAATTCATCGGCGAGGACGGCGCGCTGACCGGCGTCAAATGCTGCGAGGTCGATGAAAAGCGCAAGCCGATCGCCGGCACGGAATTCGTCATCCGAGCGGATCTCGCCTTCATCGCCATCGGCTTTGCCGGGCCGGCCGCCGTCGGACCGGTATCGGAGCTGGTTGGCCAGATGAAGATCGCCATCGACAGCCGCCGTTCGAACAACGTCGAGGCCAATGACCGCGACTACAAGACCAGCGTCGAAAAGCTCTATGCGGCGGGCGATGTGCGCCGCGGTCAATCGCTGGTCGTCTGGGCGATCCGTGAAGGCCGGCAGGCAGCCCGCTCGATCGACGAGGCGCTGATGGGATCGAGCGTGCTGCCGCGCTGAGGCTGTCTCGAGACCCTACTGCGCGGCCCTCTGAAGACGTTTTCTGCTCTTCCCCCGGGGCAGGTTTACGGAGTGATCGCCGTGGTCGTTTCGGTTGTGGCCGCCGCAGGCTGTCCCCTGGGCGGCCAGGAAAAATCGTCGGCGCGGCCGGGTGAAGCAGCTGATGCCTTGCTCTCGACGACGAGTTTTTCGCCGGGGCCGTCCGCCTTTGCCGGCGCTGCGGCGCCGAGAAGTTCCGAACCGCCGTCGAGTGCCGGATCGTTGAGCAGCATCGGCACGGTGCGATCGACGGCCATGGGTGCCGGTGCCGGCGCCTCGACCGGGGCGCCCGCTGGCGCATAAGTTGCCGGTGTGCCCGTCGGCGCGGTCATTCCAAGGATCTTCAGCAAGGGTTTTTCGGCATAGAAGGCGAGCTTGCGTTTGCCGGCTTTCGCCACATAGATGCCGTCGTCGGTGCGCAGGCGCACCGGCTGGCCGTTGACATCAGGCCCGCTGGTGACAAAGGCGCCGTCCTCGTCGACGAACCCGTCCCAGATGTCGACGAATTCGCCGCCATGGCTTTCGGCCGTCGAGCGGTAAATGTCGTTGAAAGCCAGCATGTCGGAGGTCATCTTCGGCGCCTTGAATGCCGGCATGCCGACCCACAGATACGGCACCTTGGCCGATGCGATGGCCTTGCCGAACGCTTCGGTCCGGCGTTCGTATTCCTTGGTCCAGGCCTCGGATCGCGGCTGTTCGCGTTCACCGTTCACGCGCATTTGCTGCCGATCGTTGGAGCCCAGCATGACGATTACGGCCGCGGGCTTTTCGGTCTCGATCAGCGACTTGATCTGTTCGGGCCAGTTGTAGAAATCGTCACGCACGAAACCGGACGAACCGTTGCTGCGAACGACGATTCTGATCTTGGTGTTTTCGGCAAAGGCGGTATCCAGACCTTCGGCGAGGCCGCTCGCCATGAAATCGCCGACCACCAGAACGGTGCGGGCGTCCGGCGCCTTCTCGACAATTAGGGTTGCCGGCTCAGCCGGCCGGCGCGGCGCGGCGCGGGGCTTCCTTGCTTTTGACTTGCGTGGCCCGGCTCTCTGGATCTGTCGCGGTGGTTCCATCCACTCGGTTCGGCCCACCCGCTCGCTTCGGCGCAAAAACAACAAGTCGCGCAGCGACCAGCCACGCCTTTGTTCTTCCTGCGCCACGGCCGGCGTGTGAAAGACGGCGGCAGTGCTGACGGCCAGAACGGCAATAGCCAGAATCAGGATCGGCACGCGACGAAGGGTCACACGGATACGCGCAGCCGAAACCAATTACCCTCTCCATCCCTTAAGAGCGCCGGACCCTCAACCGTGCCGCCGCTCTGTCTTTTTTTGAGCATCGGAAACCGGTTTGGGTCCGATGCTCCAGGTCTAGTTCTGCCTGAGCCATTTGAGCACTTCCATGCTCGGATGTCCGTCCTGGGTCAAGCCAGCCTTTGCCTGGAGGGCCATGATGGCGGCTTTCGATCCCTCGCCGATCTTGCCGTCGAACTTGCCGTCATAGTAGCCGTACTGGGAAAGCCGCTGCTGAAGCTCTTGCCTCTCCTCGAAGGAGAGCTTCGTGAAAGGCCGTTTCCAGTCCTGCACAAGCCCACCATAGCCGGCGATTCCGTCGGCAAGAAGGCCAACGGCAACCGCGTATTTGTCGGCATTGTTGTAGCGCTTGATGACCGAAAAATTCTTGATCATCAGGAAAGCCGGGCCGCCGCGGCCGCCTGGCACCTTCAGCGTGGCCTTATCCGCACTGTTCTTGAACGGCTTGCCGTTGACACGCGTGACACCCAGCGCTTGCCATTGCGACAGCGATTTCGAACCGGCTGGGAACTTCTTGCCGTCGGGAAGGCTGACTTCATAGCCCCAGGTCTTGCCGGCCTGCCAGCCGTTCTTCCTGAGCAGATTGGCGGCCGTTGCCAATGCATCGGGAATAGAATTCCAGATGTCGCGCTTGCCATCGCCGTCCATATCGACCGCATAGGCCTGATAGCTGGTGGGAATGAATTGGGTATGTCCCATGGCGCCGGCCCATGAGCCGCTGAGGTGGCTTTTGTCGATGTCGCCCCTTTGCAGGATCTTCAGCGCCGCGATCAACTGGGTGCGGGCAAATTTCGACCGTCTCGGGTCGGCATAGCCCAGCGTTGCCAGCGAACGCACGACATTGCGCATGACCTCGTCGCGCTTGAGAATTTCGCCATAGTTCGATTCCATCGACCAGATGGCCAGCAGGATATGACGGTCGACGCCGTATTTTGCCTCGATCCTGTCCAGCCACGGCTTCCACTTCCTGGCCATCTGCCGGCCAACAGCAACCGACTGGTCATGGACGCGGTTGTCGAAATAGTCCCAGGCGGGCGCGGTGAATTCGGGTTGATAACGCGCTTTTTCCAGCACGACCGGGTCGGCATCGCTTATGCCCTCGAACGCTCGGTCGTAGACGGCGCCGGAAACGCCGCTCCGCACCGCGGTGGCGCGGAAACTCGCCACCCATTGCCGGAAACCGGCGTCGGCAAAAGCCGATCCGGTGGGCATCAGCAAGGCAAGCGACAGGCTGGCGGCCGCAACGATGCTTATGAAGCGCTTTGCGGCGTTGCGAACGGACATCTTTTCCTCCTTCTTCATCACAGGAAGATCATTCATCGCCGAACCCGGTTAGCATTTAGTTTACCATAGGTGCCGTTGGGAACGAAAAGGCGGGTTGATGCTTTAGGGACTACAAATTTTTTCTGACCAGCCGTTCCATAATCCTCGATTCCGGCACGAAAATGTCTTGAAGCGGGATTGCCGAACAGGCTTAGAAGCGGATAATTGACAGCATGAAGAGAGTTCGCAAGGCAGTTTTCCCGGTCGCCGGTCTCGGCACGCGTTTTCTCCCGGCCACCAAAGCCATACCCAAGGAAATGCTGACGGTCGTCGACAGGCCGGTCATCCAGTATGTGGTCGACGAGGCCCGCGAAGCCGGCATCGAGCATTTCATCTTCGTGACCGGCCGCAACAAGGCGGTCATTGAGGACCATTTCGACGTCCAGTTCGAACTCTATGACACGCTCGCCCAGCGCGGTAAGGACGACGAGCTCGCCCGTCTGCAGCGGCTGCAACCCTCGCCTGGGCAGACCAGCTTCACGCGCCAGCAGGTGCCGCTCGGCCTTGGCCATGCCGTCTGGTGCGCCCGCGAGCTCGTCGGCGACGAGCCCTTCGCGCTGCTTTTGCCTGACATGATCATGCAGTCGGAAAAAAGCTGCATGAAGGAGATGGTCGAGCTTTATGCCGAGACCGGCAACAACATCGTCGCGGTTCAGGAATGCGACCCCGCCGAGGCCCATAAGTACGGCATCGTCGGCCGTGGCGAGGATACACATCACGGTTTCCGCATCACCGGCATGGTGGAAAAGCCGAAGACCGGCACGGCACCCTCCAATCTCTACATCAACGGGCGCTACATCCTGCAGCCGGAGATATTTGCGATTCTCGAGGGCCAGGAGAAGGGCGCCGGCAACGAGATCCAACTCACCGATGCGATGCTGAAGCTGGAGAAGCAACAGCCCTTCTATGGCTGCCACTACCAGGGGCGCACCTTCGATTGCGGATCGCCGGAAGGCTTTGTCGAGGCCAATGTCGCCTTCGCGCTGTGGCGCAGCGACATAAACGGACGCATGGCGGGCGTTATCCGCCAGCTTCTCGACGAGATGAAACCGTCAGAGCAGCGGGGCGCGGCGTTCTAGGTATGTCGCCCAAAAGCATGCCCCCGGGCTTGAACCGAGGGTGCGCAGCGGTTTTGGGATAACAACATGCATAAGAACAAGGTTCTCGAAACCACCGTTCCCGCCACGGTCTGGCTTGAATCTCGACATGCCCAAACCTTCAACGGTTTGCTTTATGGCTGCAGCGTCATCCCGACGAAGATGCTGTGGGCGGTGTAGTCGCGGCCCTCCAGGTTGCTGGTCTGTTTTTCAGTTCTGGCGCGGGTGGTCAGTCCGGCATACCGGTTCAGCCACCATGTCAGTCCGGCCTCGGCGCTCAGCGTCAGATCATGGCCGTCGGACCCGATGTAGTCGCGCCAGTCCACGCCGAGAGCTGCGTTCCCGATCAGGTTGGCACGGATTTTCCGCTCGCCCGTAAGGCGGCCGGAGTAAAGGATGTCGCCGCTTTCGTTGGGGGTTGTCGTGCCCTCGACGATCGTCTGCCCGGTGAGGCCGATTGTGGTGCCGCGTTCCGGCGACCATCTGAGGTCGGCGTTCACCGTAGCGCCCGAAATAGCCGGCAGACGGTCGTCGTCGATCGCCTCCCGCAGCCAGCCGGCCGAGAATTCGCCGGCAAGCTTCTCGCCGAGGTCGAGTTCGGCGCCGGCCCGGACGCCGAGCCGCGTCGAAGATCGTTCGAAACCATTGGTGTCGACGCGCAAATCATAGACCCGGCGGCCGATTTCGACCTCGGTGAAAGGGGTGATGGCGGGGGAAATCTCGTAGCCGGTGCGCAAGGTGGCGGTATAGAGCGTCGAGTCGCGGTCTTTCTGCGACAGCGTTCCGCCCGTCGAAAGCTTGGCGTCGCCATAGATGTCGTGTTCGACTGCGCCGGTCAGGGCGAAGCGCATCTTGCCGGCATCCTTCTCGACCGCAAGGCTGCCGTCAATGGTCTGGCGCACCGGCTGCTCGACGGTGCCTTCGATGACGACCGGCGACGAAGCCGATTCCGGCGCCGCCTCGTAACCGAGCTTGGCGATAGCGCGCAGATCGTTGTCGAGGTCGACATTGAGCGTGCCATCGACACGGCCCCGCGCCTCCTGAACCTCGTCGCCCGATATCGTCCTGAGAAAGGTGCCATAGCCGTCGATGACAGCCGAATTCTCCCGCCAGTCGGAGATGGCATTGAAACGCAGCGTCGTTTCGGACAGCAGGGCCGGCTTGCCTTCGCTGCTTGAATCGGCATTTGATGACGCTGTCACGCCTTGCTCGAGCGTCGGCCTGATCACGAAGGAGCCGAGTTTGATGCCGGTGGCGGCGAACGGGTCGTCCTCGGCCCTCTTGTCCCGGCCTTCGATGGCTTCGGTGCGCTCGGCGCCCGGATCGAGCTGCTGCCTGTCGGCGGAATCAATGGTCACGGCACGGCGATTGGTGGCGTCCTGGTCAGTTTCGCCGGTGTCCGTGTCATCCGTCGTGGCTGCAGTCGCGGCGGTGGCTTGTGTCTCGGCGGCTTCGTCTTGATCGGCCGCGCCTTGCGTTGCGCTCGATGGCCGGCGCGGCGGTACGGGAGCGGGGGTGTCCGCAAACGCATCGTCGGTGGCCTCCGGCGGATCAAAAATGCGGCCAGTCGCGGGTGCCGTGTCGTCCTGTACGGCGCCCGGGCTGGCCGGCTGATAGGTGGGCGCCGGCGCAGTGCTCTGGGTGGCTGCGCCGGCCTGCGCCGTCTGATCCTGGGCGCTGGCCGGGGTCAATTGCCTGGTCTTGCGCTGCTGGTCGTCCAGAATTGCCGATTCCGAAACCTCGCCGCGCAGCTCGGTTACCTGGGCATAGGGCTGCGCAGGCCGCAGCAAGGCGAAGACGCTGGTCGCCAGCAGCAAGGCGCAGACCGCCTTGCCGTTTCGTCTTCTTTTCTTTTCAGGCTGGGCCCCGGACATCGCCACCACTGCTTGCGCGGCGCACGCGCGCCATACTT
Source organism: Mesorhizobium sp. M1322 (assembly GCF_040318085.1). Taxonomy (NCBI): domain Bacteria; kingdom Pseudomonadati; phylum Pseudomonadota; class Alphaproteobacteria; order Hyphomicrobiales; family Phyllobacteriaceae; genus Mesorhizobium; species Mesorhizobium sp. M1322. The sequence continues at coordinate 20,394 of NZ_JAMYLP010000044.1, read as the reverse complement.
ACCGAACCGTAAATGGGGATGGTTAACGGAGGGTTGAGGCAGCGGTGGATCAGGCCTCACTGGATGGCAATTCCGTTGGACAGGCGCGCGGCAAAGCGCTAATCGCATCAGCCATGCATGCGAGATCTCCAGACAAGAAGCGGCTCGACGGGCAAGCTTCGATCGCCTCGGCGCTTAGAACGGTAGCGACCGAACAGGCCGGTGTCGCGGCGCTGGCGGCCGCGCTCGAAAACGGGTTGACCGAACCGTTCGCGCGCGCCGTCGACATGGTGTCGCAAATCGAGGGCCGCGTCATCGTCACCGGCGTCGGCAAGAGCGGCCACATCGGCTCAAAGATCGCCGCAACGCTCGCCTCGACCGGCACGCCGGCTTTCTTCGTCCATCCTGCCGAAGCCAATCATGGCGACCTCGGCATGATCGCCAAGGACGATGCCATCATCGCCATGTCGTGGTCGGGCGAGAGCCGCGAGCTCAAGGGCATCATCGCCTATTCGAGGCGCTTCTCGATTCCGCTGATCGCGGTCACCGCCGGAGAGCGATCGGCGCTGGCGCGTGCGGCCGATGTGGTGCTCCTGCTGCCGCGTGCGCCGGAAGCCTGCCCGCACGGCCTGGCACCGACGACATCGACGCTGCTGCAGCTGGTGATCGGCGATGCGCTGGCCATCGCGTTGCTCGAAGCGCGCGGCTTCACGCCGGATCATTTCCGCACCTTCCATCCCGGCGGGCAACTTGGCGCCAATCTGACGCAGATCCGCGACATCATGCATGTCGGCGATAGGCTGCCGCTGGTGCCTTCGGGCACCGGAATGCGTGAAGCGATCCTCGAATTGTCGCGCAAGGGGTTTGGCTGCGTGGCGATAACCGCCGCGGATGGTGCGCTGATCGGCATCGTCACCGACGGCGATATCAGGCGCCACATCGGCAGCAATCTTCTGGCGATGAGTGTCGATGAGGTCATGACCAAGGAGCCGAAGACGGCCGGACCGGATACGCTGGTTGCGACGGCGCTGCAGACGATCAACAATTCGGCCATCTCCAGCCTGATGGTTGTCGAGGGCGGACGGCCGGTCGGACTTGTCCATCTGCACGATCTGCTGCGCATCGGCGCGGCCTGACAGACCTCAGGCCTGTTTGAAAAGTCGCCCGCCGAGATGGGTGGGATCGGTCCTAAACCGCCTCGACCGTCAGCTCCAGATCGGTGTCGGCCGCGCCCGTCACGCGCACCTGCGTGCCGACCGGCAGATCGGGACCTGAGACGCGCCATAGCGTGTCGCCCAGCTTTATGCGGCCCCGCCCGTCCTGGATCGGCTCTGCAAGTGTCGCCATCCTGCCGATCATTTGTTCGCCGCGGCGATTGAGCAGCGGCTGGTCGGTCGGGTCATGGCGTCCGCCCATCAGGCTCTTGCCGACATAGGCCGAGATCAGCGACAAAGCGAGGAAGGCGAGAACCTGGATCTGCCAGGTCCAGAATCCTGCGTCCCAGATGAGCAGGGAGACTGCACCGATCAGCAGCGCGGCAATGCCGATCCATAGCATGAAGATGCCCGGTGCGATGACCTCCATTACGAGGAGAACAAAGCCGAGAACCATCCAATTCCAGGGACCGAGTTCCGAAATGATGCGATCGAACATCGGATCGGCCTCAGCTCTCACTCGGACGAACTACCGGCGGGCGGGCGGCTTGCCACTGCGTGCCGGCAGTGCCCTCGCTCCCGAAGACTTCCTTGGCGATCGCGCCGATGCCGCCGAGCGTGCCGATCAGTGATGAAGCTTCCATCGGCATCAGCACGACCTTGCTGTTTGTGGCGGAGCCGATCCTGGTCAGCGCTTCGGTGTATTTCAGCGCAACGAAGTAGTTGAGCGCCTGCACGTCGCCTTTGGCGATCGCTTCCGACACCACCTGCGTGGCGCGGGCCTCGGCCTCGGCCGAGCGTTCGCGCGCCTCGGCATCGCGGAAGGCGGCTTCCTTGCGGCCCTCGGCTTCCAGGATCTGCGACTGCTTGAGGCCTTCGGCGTCGAGGATCTGCGCGCGCTTGTTACGTTCGGCCATCATCTGGCGACCCATCGATTCGACGAGATTGGCCGGTGGGTTGATGTCCTTGATCTCGACGCGGGTGATCTTGATGCCCCAGGGATGCGCCGCCTCGTCGACGACGCGCAGCAGGCGTTCGTTGATGGCGTCGCGGTTCGACAAAAGCTCGTCTAGGTCCATCGAGCCCATCACGGTACGGATGTTGGTCATCGTCAGGTTGAGGATGGCGTTCTCCAGCCCAGCGACCTGATAGGCGGCCTGCGCGGCGTTGAGCACCTGGTAAAAGGCGACGCCATCGACGGCGACGGTGGCATTGTCGCGGGTGATGATCTCCTGGGTCGGGACATCGAGCACCTGCTCCATCATGTTCAACTTGGCGCCGATGCGATCGACGAACGGCACGATGATGTTGAGGCCAGGGCTCAATGTCTTGGTATAGCGGCCAAAGCGTTCGACGGTATAGTTGTAGCCTTGCGGAATTGTACGGATGCCTTTGAAAAGCACGAGCACGACAAGAGCGACAAGAACAAGAAGCGCGATATCGAAACCACTGAAATCCATTTGGCTCTCCCTCAGATGCCGGTCACGGAAGTGTTTCACGCGGCCGACTTCACCAAACACTTAAGTGTGTTTCAGGAACGTTACAATCAGGTGATAGTGGATTACCGGTGCATAGAAAGCAGGCTAGCGGCGCTCGATTGTATCCGCTTCAGATCCAGCCCGACAGTTCGCGCCGCACCATCGCCTCGATCACCGCCATGCCCTCGGCACTGTCATTGAGGCAAGGGATGTGCGCGAACTTCTCGCCGCCTGCATGATGGAAAGTCTCTGCCGCTTCCCTGCCGATCTCGTCCAGCGTCTCGATGCAGTCGACGGAAAAGCCCGGATTGACGATGGCGATCGATCTCACGCCTTCTCCGGGCAATTTCTCGACCGTCTTGTCGGTGTAAGGCTGCAGCCATTCCTGAGCACCGAAGCGCGACTGGAACGTGGTGATCAGCTTCTTCTCATCCCAGCCGAGCTTTTCCCGCAGCAGCCGGGTCGTCTCAAGGCAATGGGCTTGATAGGGGTCTCCCTTGTCGGAATAGGGTTTCGGAATGCCGTGATAAGAGGCGATGACCACTTCCGGCTCGAAATCAAGCGTCGCCAGATGGCGCTCGATCGAACGGGCAAGCGCCTCGATATAAACCGGTTCGGCATAATAGGGCGGCACGCTGCGGATCGCCGGGGCGCGGCGCATCTTCATCAGCGCGCGAAACAGTTGGTCGTTGGCGGTCGCGGTCGTGGTCGCGGAATATTGCGGATAGAGCGGAAAAGCGAGAATCCGGTCGCAGCCTTGCGCGACCAGGCCTTTGGCGACGCTCTCGGTCGAAGGATTGCCGTAACGCATCGCCCAGTCGACGGTGACGTCGGGCAGGTCGCGCAGCGCTTCGGTCAGCTTTTCGCTCTGAGCGCGGGTGTAGGTGCGCAGCGGCGACTCGTTACGCTGCCGGTTCCAGATCCTGGCATAGTTGGCGCCCGACTTCTTCGGCCGCGTGGTGAGAACCAGCCCGTAGAGGATCGGGTACCAGATCGCCTTGTTGAGCTCGATGACGCGTGGATCGGACAGGAATTCCCTGAGATAGCGCCACATCGGCTTGAATTCGGTGCCGTCGGGCGTGCCGAGATTGACCAGCATGACGCCGATCCTGCCCGCCCCGACCGGCGGCTGTTCCGCCGGCCGCGGGCCGAGGGCCTTCGCAGCCTTGGGATCGACAGGGTTGGAAAGCGTCATTAGAGATCTCCGGACACCGCGCGAAACTAGCGATGCCGCGCCGGTTTTCAATGCAGCGTCTGGCCGCACCTTATCTTACCTCAGGCGGAAAGCAGAAAACCCGCCCGATTACCCCGGACGGGTTTTCCAACAATGACGGAAGAAGTTAGTTTGCGGCCGGGATGGTCAAGGTCGCGCCGACGGGAAGGCGGCGCGGCTCGTGGTCCTTGTTGGCGTCGGAGATCGTTTTCCACTTGGCGCCATCGCCATAGGCTTTTTCCGCCAGATCCCAATAGGTATCGCCGGCAACGATCACATGGCTGCTTTCGGCCGGCTTTGCCGGCTCGGCAGGCACAGCCTCGGCTGGCTTTGCCGGTTCCTGGGCCGGTTCCGCCGCAGGAGCCGGTGCTGCGGGCGCCGTCTCGGCGGGTTTTGCCGGCTCGGCAGGTGCCGGCGCTGCCGGGGCGGGTTCCGCCGGCACGGCTGGCGGCGTCGTGGCGATATCGTTCGAACCAGCCGGCGGTTCGGGCATCGCCGGCTCCGCGGTCGCGGCTGGAGCCGCTGCGGTCGGCTTTGCGGGCTCGGCCGGAGCGGGCGCAGCCTCGGCCGGCTTGGCTGGTTCCTGGGCCGGTTGCTGGGCCGGTTCCGCCGCGGCGGCGGCCGTGATTTCGGTGATGCGGCCATCGAGCTTCGGCGTATAGGGCCGGTGCGCGCCGAGATAATCGGCGACCACCTGTTCGAGACCCGGGCCGTAATCGTAGGCGTTCTTGGCCTTGTCGGCGAAGACCTTGTAGCCGTCGCCGCCCTGGCGCACATAGTTGTTGGTGGCGACCAGGTAGTCCTTGTCCGGATTGATCGGGGTCCACGCGTCGCCTTGCATGACTTCGACCGACTTGACGCGCCCGGCATTCGGGGCAGCAGATTTGTCGAATGAATACTTCAGGCCGGCAACCTGCGGGAAGCGTCCGGCGCCGTCCTCGATCTGGCTGAGACCGTTCTCGAGTCCGGCAATCAGATCCTTGCCGGAAATCTGGAAGGTCGCCACTGTGTTCTGAAACGGCAGCACGTTCAGCACTTCGCCCATGGTGACGGTGCCCTGGTCGATCGAAGCGCGCAGACCGCCGCCATTCGTGATGACGATCTCCACACCCTGGTCCTTGACGCGGTCGAGGACGGCATCGGAGACGAGATTGCCCATCTCGCACTCGCGGGTGCGGCAGTTCTCACGGCTGCCGTCGATCGCTTTGGTGGTTTCGGCGACCTCCTGGTTCTTCAACGCCTCGATCGGCTCGTCGAGCTCCTTGATGCGGGCAAGCACGGCGGGATCTGGCGTGATCGACTTGTCGAGGTAGATCGGGTCGCCGCTGGCTTGCTTGACGACACCGTTGTCGTCGAACACGACCTTGAACTCGCCGAGATATTTCGAATAGGACGCCGCCTGGACGACCGGCACCTTGTAGCCGTCCGGATTGTCGACCATCGTCGGGTAGGGGCCTTCAGCCTTGGGGTCGGTGTTGGACAGCAGCGAATGGCTGTGGCCGCCGACCACCACATCGACACCCGGGATCTTGGCGATGACGTCGCGCTCGCGCTTGTAACCGATATGGGTGACCGCGATGATCTTGTTGACGCCTTCTCCCTTCAGCCTCTTAACCTCGGCCGTGATCGACATGACGTCGTGCTCGATCGGGACGTTAGGGCCTGGCGAAGCGAGCTCGGGCGTGTCGTTGGTGACCGCACCGACGATGCCGATCTTCTGGCCGCCGACCTCGATCACGACAGACGGTTTCACGCGGTCACCGAGCTTGGATTGCGCGTTGGCCTTCACATTGGCGCCGAGCACCGGAAACTTGATCATATCCAGGAACGGTGCCAGCGCCGCCTCGCCATCGTCGAACTCGTGATTACCGACCGCCATGGCGTCGAATTTCATCTGGTTGAGGAATTCGCCTTCGGTCTTGCCCTTGTAGGTCGTGTAGAAGAGCGAACCCTGGAAATTGTCGCCGGCGCTGAGCAGCAGCATGTTCTGGCCCTCCAGCTTCTTGCGCTCCTGGGCGATCGCGGTGATCAGCCGCGCCGCGCCGCCGGTGCACTCGCCCTTGGTCTCCTCTTCGGCCGAGCAGGTCGATTCATATTTGTTGTTGCTTTCGATGCGGCTGTGCCAGTCGTTGATGTGCAGGATGTTCAGCGTGTAGTCGGCAAAGGACACGCCGGCCGACAGGCCAAGCGTGGACGCCGACAGGGCGGCGATGGCGGCGATCTTCTTCATCTTCGTCTCCCGGATGACCTGTTTAATGCCCTTGCTTGACTGGAACATAACAGCCAGCTTTTCGTCCATGTTCACATCGCGTTTTAGGTGATGCAAGCGGAATCGGGGGCAGCTTTGCCGGCGCAAAAAGGACGGCGGCCTCAAGCCGCCGTCCTTTGCAAAAGCAATTCGGTATGGCGCCTCAGGTGCGTCGCGTCAGCACAAAGTTCTGTCCGCTCGCGCTGGTGCAATTAAGCTGGGAGGTGGAGATCAACAAGCAGTTGAAGCTGATCGGCGTCTGGCGGATCAGCGAAGTGCCATGGATTTCGACCGAGGTGCCGCCGGTCATGGTGTAGCTGCCGTCGGCAAGTTTCTGGCCGGTGTCGGTCGCGACGGTGTTGAAGCTGCCGCCGGCGAAGGTCGACAGGCCCGTGCCTTGCGCGTCGATCCAAGACCCTTCGACCGCGCTCCGCCTGGCCAATGGCGGCCCGCTGGGGCCGGCGGTGGTGCACGCCGCCGAGGCGGCAGCGGCCGCGACAATGCCGGCCGAAAGCAATTTGCGCGCAAGCGTCATCATCAAAATTCTCTCCTCTCGCATCGGGCGAAAATCGATCCGATCTTCGAAAGCACCACGCGTTTCAAAGCGCTATACTTCGTTCGTCCAAAATGGACGCACGTCGCTCTAGGCCCCACCTTCCTTCAATCGCCCGATTTCCAGGCGATTGCAAGGCAGTGAAACATTGCTATCGAACGAGGATGTTGCACTATCGAACGAGGATGTTGCGGAATTGCCATGGGTCGTTTTTGTCGAGGTCTTCCGGGAACAGACCAGGGCGGTTATCGAGCGGCGTCCAATCGGTGTAGTAGCCCTTGATCGGCCCCAGATAGGGGGACTGCACTTCCAGGCAGCGCCTGTAGTCCATCTCGTCGGCCTCGACGATGCCGGCCTCGGGATTTTCCAGCGCCCAGACCATGCCCGCCAGCACTGCCGACGTGACCTGCATGCCCGTGGCGTTCTGATACGGCGCCAGCTTGCGCGCTTCCGCCAGCGACAGTTGCGAACCATACCAGTAGGCGTTCTTGTCGTGGCCGTAGAGCAGCACGCCGAGCTCGTCGACACCGTCGACCAGTTCGTTTTCATCGAGCACGTGATGCACGGGTTGTGCCTTGCCGGCGGCACCGAACATCTCGTGCAGCGACACCACGGCGTCGTTGCAGGGATGGTAGGCATAGTGACAGGTCGGGCGATATTGAACCTTGCCCTTCTTGCCGCGCAGGGTGAAGAAGTCGGCGATCGAAATCGACTCGTTGTGCGTCACCAGGAAGCCGTATTGCGGGCCGGGCGTCGGGCACCAGCTGCGCACACGCGTGTTGGCGCCCGGCTGCTCCAGATAGATTGCGGCCCTCGAGCCATGCTTGTGCTTCTTGCCGTTCTTCGGCATCCACGTCTCATGCGTGCCCCAGCCTAGCTCGGCCGGTTGAAGCCCTTCCGAGATGAAGCCTTCGACCGACCAGGTGTTCCAGAACACGTTCATCGGCTTCGGCTTCTTGGTGCGCTGTGTGTCGCGCTCGGCGATGTGGATACCCTTGACGCTGGCCTTCTTCATCAGCCTGGCCCAACTTTCGCGATCGTGCTGCGCGGGCTCCGAGAACTCGATGCCAAGATCGGTGGCGAGGTTGACCAGAGCCTGCTTGACGAACCACGAGACCATGCCTGGATTGGCGCCGCAGGTGGAGATTGCGGTCGCCCCGCCGGGATGCGCGTGCTTTTCTTCGATCATGGATTCACGCAGCGCGTAGTTGCTGCGGCTGGCATTGTCGGCCTTGGTATCGAAATAGAAGCCGAGCCACGGCTCTACGACGGTGTCGATGTAAAGCACACCTAGCTTGCGACACAGCCGCATCAAATCCACTGAGCCGGTGTCGACCGAGAGGTTGACGCAAAAGCCCTGGCCACCGCCTTTGGTCAGCAGCGGCGTCAGCAGCTTCTTGTAGTTCTTCGTGGTCACCGCAGCCTGCACGAAGGTGATGTCTCGCTCGTCGAGAAGCTTGCGATCGGTATCGCGTGGGTCGATGACCGTCATGCGCGACTTGTCGAACTTGAAATGGCGCTCGATCAGCGGCAGCGTTCCCCGTCCGATCGAGCCGAAGCCGATCATCACGACAGGGCCGGTGATCTCGCCGTAAACGGGCCAGTTTTCATTCGCCATTTTATCGATTACTCCCTCAGATAGGCTGAAAAGCCCGGCAAACAGACATAAAGCGGAGCATTTTTCTGCCCGACCGCCACGCGCTACAACCACAGATCATTGTCATAAACCAGCGAAAAGCCGCGAGCTACGCTGCATTCGTCATGTGGTTAAGGAAGGCAACCAGCCGGTCGCGGTCTGCTGTCATGCCCTTGTAGTCGAGCTGGACCTCGTCGAGCGCCAGCAACTGTGCGGCGAAAGACGCTGCCAACCTTGCCCGATCGGGATGACGCGCCAGCACACTGAGCGGGTCGAGATGAATGCGAATGGTGAACAGGACGTCACGCGAAGCGGGAAGTTTTCTGAGCGTCTGGCGCTCGACACGGATGACGGCACGGACATCGATATCGCCATCCGAGAATTTGGAGGGACGGTTGGTGGTGCGATCGATGCGCTCAAGGTTCGAGAGTGGATGGTAGAGCGCATCGCCGGCCTGGATCGACCAGTTGTAGCGCTCGACGGCCTGACCCTGCAGGCCGTCGAACATGCGGTTGATGAGGTCGGCCGGGCGCGTGCCTGGACCGAAGCCCGGCACCGGTGCATGGATCTCCTGCAAGGGCCTGCCGAATTTTTCGATCAGCGACCATGAGGAGGGAAAGCAGAGCGAGCCGGCGACCAGCCGCCAGCCACTCTCGTCGCGGCGCATCAGGATCAGGTCTTCCTGCACAAGCAACGAGGCTGCGACAAGCGGCGCATGGGAGCCAGCGGCAAGGCCGCCATCGTGCAAATTGCTCGGGGCGCCGATCACCTCGACCCCTGTCCCGAAGCGCTGGTAGACTTCGGGAAATTTCGCCACAAGATGCGCACCGAGCAGATCGAGCACTTCGCGCTGAGCCTCGCGCGTGCCTTCCTCCTCGACGAAGACCCTGCCGGGGATTTCCGCATAGAGCCGCCGCTTCTCGGCGAGATAGGTCAGCAGGTGCCCATCGATCGCGATCCATGCGCCGGGATCAAGCGGCCTCAACCCGATGGTGAAGAGTTTTGATGAGCCGTCATAGGGCGTGTGGGTCGGCGGGGTCTGGCGAAAACTCATGTTTCTTTGAGGATGTCCTATGCGGCGGCGGCCATTCTCGCCGTGAATTCCGGTTGCGTTTCAGCCCAGCCGCGCCGGGATCAATCCGCGCAGTGAATTGCCGACGAACAGCGCTTTGGCCGACTTCAGATCATCCAAGGTGTAGATTGCCTCGCGGGCGCGGCCTTCATCCAGCAATTCGCCGCGTAATACGCCAGGCAGCAGGCCGCAATCGAGCCGCGGCGTTGCCAGCGCGCCGTCGCCGAAATCGGCGAAGAGATTGGTGATCGTGCCCTCACAGATTTCGCCACGCTCGTTAGCCAGCAAAACCTCGTCGGCCCGGCTGATCAGATATTCGGCTCGCGCCCGCTGATAGGTGTCCCGGCGGCTCGTCTTGTGGCGCAGCAGCGTGTCGCTTGAATCGAGCCGCACCCGCGCCAGTTGCAGCCTCCACACCTTGTCGGCTGCATGCGGCTCATAAGGCAGCGCCGAGACCGTCACCTTGCCGCTGCGCGACAGGACGAGGCGTGTGCGCAAGGCTATGTCCGGCCGGTCGACGGCGTTCCTGAGCATCTCACCCACCTTCTGTGGATCGCAGGTAAAACCCAGTTCGGCTGCCGAGCCATAAAGGCGGGCCAAATGGCGGTCAAAACGGAGGAAGCCCTGGCCCGGCTGCCAGCGCATGGTTTCGATCAGCTCGAAATCGGCGGTGTTCCCGTCGCGTAGCGCGCTTTCAGCAGGCACTCCTGATACTCCTCCTCGGCCGTCGAATCGAAGACGACGCCACCACCGATATTGTAGACGGCTTCGCCATTGGAAAAGAGCGATATGGTGCGGATCGCCACCGAAAAGCGCATCCTGCCGCCGGGCGCGATCCAGCCGATGGCGCCGCAATAGACATCGCGCGGCGTGGCTTCCAGATCGTGCAGGATTTCCATGGCGCGGATTTTCGGGGCGCCGGTGATCGATCCGCATGGAAACAGCGCAGCGAAGATCTGGCGGATGGTGAGGTCGGGCAAGAGCTTGGCCCGCACGCGGCTCACCATTTGGTGCACGGTCGGGTAGCTCTCGATGCGGAAAAGCTCCGGCACCTCCAGCGTGCCGACCTCGCTGATCAGCGAGATGTCGTTGCGCAGGAGATCGACGATCATCCGGTTCTCAGCCTGGTTCTTTTCGTCATTGAGCAAGAACGCCTTCAGCCGCTTGTCCTCCGCCTTGGTCGCGCCGCGCGGGGCGGTGCCCTTCATCGGATGGGTCTCGATCATGCCTTCGGCGTCGACCTCGAAGAACAGTTCCGGCGAACGCGACAAAACGACCGGATCGCCGAGCGCGATCAGCGCGCCGTATTTCACCGGCTGGCGCTCGGTCAGCGCATCGAAGGCGGCCAGCGGATCGCCCGACCACTGCGCATGAACCGGAAAGGTCAGATTGCCCTGATAGCAATCGCCCTTGCGAATGTGATTGTGGAGCCGCGCAAAGCGTTTTGCGTAATCCTCTGAAGACCAGGCGGCCCTTGCGTTGAAGATTGGGGCGTCGAAGATCGGACCGTTGGTCGCCGGCGCGTTGCTGGGCACGACCGGCTGTTCGACAGGCGCATCGAAGATCCCCAGGCAGACAAGCGGGGCGCGGCGTCCGCCCGGCAGCAGCGGAACGAGCTTCGGCTCGAGCAGGTAGCCGGCCTCGTAGGAGAAATATCCGGCCAGCCATTTGCCGGCGTCATGCGCGGCCTGGGCAATTTCCAGCGCCGGCAGGAAATCCTCCGCCTCATGCGCCACGATGATGTCGGCCGGACGGTCGAAAACGAGCTGATGTGCGCGCTCGTCATTCCGGAAAATTGCAGAGGGCAGGGGCATGGGACTCGGATGCTGCGATCGATGACGCCAGCTATCGCTCTATATGGGGGCTCGATCGCGCGCAATCGAGAGAGCGGCGTCTCAAGACGGAAAGGCAGCCTTGATGCAAAAGCAAATTGGCGGCACCTCGAGGGCGCCGCCAATCTGTCATGTGCTCGATGCCGGCTGGCAATTCAGCTGTTGCTCGCGGTCCCCGCGGTCGGGAAGCGGCGCGCGAATTCCTTCTCGTCGCCGGCGGCAAGCAGTTTCGCCTGCTCGATCCAGCGCTCACGCTCGATGCGGCCGTCGAAGTTCAACGTCTCCTCGATCCGCTTGACGTCGGCGGCCGTCCAGGCGGCGATTTGCGCATAGGTTGTGACTCCGAGCCCGTTGAGCAGTCGCTCGTTTGCCGGGCCGATGCCGATCAGGCGGCGCAGATTGCTGGCTTTGCCAGCCGCCGCCTTTGTTGTCGCGGCCTTCTTTGCCGCTGGCGCAGCGCTCTTTGGTGCAGCACCCGTCTTCGATGCGGGAGGTTTCGGCGCACTTGCCGTCGACGCGCTCGCTTTCGACGCACTGGCCTTTGGCGCGGCTGCCGCCTTGGCGGTCGCCGGTTTCTTGGACGCGGTCTTTGCCGGCGCGGTCTTTGCTGGCCCGGACTTGGCCGGCGTCGACTTGGCCGGCGTCGACTTGGCCGGCGTCGTCTGGGCCGGTGCGGATGTCGCCATCAATGCCGAGGGTGCCGGGATTGCTGCCTTTGTCGCGCCGGTCTTGGTGCCTTGTGCCTCGGCCAACTGGCGCTCCAGATCGGCGCGGGCGCCGCGGCATACTTCCAGTTCACCGGCCAGGCGGTCGGCGTCGGCGCGCAGCCTGTCGCGCTCGATGCGCGTGCGGTCCACGTCACCGCGCAGGCTGTCGAACTCGCCACGCAGGCGGCCCCAGATGAACCAGCCAACCAACACACCTACCAGGAACGCCAGGAGCATGTAGAAAAAAGTGCCCATTGTCTCTCTCCAGTCCGATCCATCTGCCATGGCCTGGAGTGGTGACCTTGGCACAAGGACCATTCAATGGTGGCTCCGCTGTTCGCGGAACAGCCGGCTTAGATCGAGCTGTCGGCGACCGGCTTTTCCTGCCATGGCCAACGGCCGCTGTCGCATTCGCCGAAGCGCCGTGACCGGACCGAAGATTTTTCCTGGCCTGAGCCCCGCGCCTGACTGAGCTTGAGGCGGGACGCTATCATACAGCTTCCCGAAAGCTAACGGAAAAATTCCACGGAGAGTTATTTAAGAACAGATATTTAGGGCAAGAATAGAACGGCCTCAATATGCATTGCGGCTAAACTGTTCTGTCAGCCCCGTATGTTCAGCGCTGTGCGTCAATTGTCCAGAGCTTCGAGCTCGTCGATCAGCCCGCCGATCACGCCAAGTCCGATCTGCCAGAAGGCAGGGTCGGTGGCGTCAAGACCGAAGGGTGCCAGGAGCTCGGAATGATGCTTGGTGCCGCCGGCGCGGAGCATGGCAAAATATTTCTCCTGAAAGCCATGCTCTGCATTTTGATAGACCGCATAGAGCGAATTCACCAGGCAGTCGCCGAACGCATAGGCGTAGACGTAGAAGGGCGAATGGATGAAGTGTGGAATGTAGGTCCAGAAGACCTCGTAACCGTCGCGCAGCTTGATCGCCGGCCCGAGGCTTTCCGCCTGCACTTCCAGCCAGAACTGGCCGAGCCTGTCGGATGTCAGTTCGCCGTTCTTGCGCTCGGCATGCACCTTGCGCTCGAACTCGTACAAAGCGATCTGGCGCACGACCGTGTTGATCATGTCCTCGACCTTCTGGGCGAGCATGGCCTTGCGCTCGCGCTTGTCCGTGGTCTGGTCCAGCAGCGAGCGGAAGGTCAGCATCTCGCCGAAGACGGATGCCGTCTCGGCCAGCGTCAGCGGCGTCGAAGCCATCAGCGCGCCCTGGCCTGCCGCCAGCACCTGATGCACGCCATGGCCAAGCTCATGCGCCAGCGTCATCACGTCGCGCGGCTTGCCCATGTAGTTGAGCAGAACGTAGGGATGCGCCGACGGCACGGTCGGATGCGCGAAGGCGCCCGGCGACTTGCCAGGCCTGACCGGCGCGTCGATCCAATTGCGGTCGAAGAAAACCCGGGCGATCTCCGCCATGTCAGGTGAAAAGCGCTGATAGGCGGAAAGCACCGTGTTCTTGGCCTCGTCCCAGCCGATGATCGCCTGCGGGGTCTCCGGCAGCGGCGCGTTGCGGTCCCAGTGGTTCATCACCTCCATGCCGAGCCAGCGCGCCTTCATCGCATAGTAGCGGTGCGACAGGCGCGGATAGGCATCGCGAACGGCTGAGGCCAGCGCATCCACCACGCTGCGCTCGACGCGGTTGGCGAGATGGCGCGAATCGGCGATGTCCTCGAAGCCGCGCCAGCGGTCGGAAATCTCCTTGTCCTTGGCCAGCGTGTTGGTGACCAGCGTGAACGTGCGCAGATTCTTGCGGAAGGTTGCGGCCAGCGCTTCAGAGGCCCGGCGGCGCACCTCGCCATCGGCGTGCTGGAGGCGGTTCAGCGCCGGCTCCAGGGTTAGCTCCTCGCCATCGATGTCGAAGCGCAGATCGGTCATCGTCTCGTCGAACAGGCGGTTCCAGGCGCCGCGTCCGGTAATCGACTTCTCGTGGAAAAGCTGCTCGACCCGATCCTCGAGCTGATAGGGTTTGTCCATGCGCAGATCGAGCACCCATGGCCGGTAGTGAGCGAAGGCGGGATCCGCAGCGAGCGCGGTTTCGATCGCGCCATCGTCGATCAGATTCAGTTCGAGCGCGAAAAACAGAAGATGCGCGCTGGCGTCGGTCATCTTCTCCTGAATGTCACCATAGAGCTTGGCGCGCTGCGGATCCGCGGTGTTGCCGGCATAGACCAGCCCAGCATAGGAGACGATCCGGCCGATCAGTTCCTCCAGCGCCTCATAGGCGGCAAGCGCCTCGCCCAGCCTGCCGCTGTCGGCACGCTCCGCCTCGGCGGCGAGCGTGCCTTTCCAGCGGCTCTCGAAGCTGATGGCATCGGCCGCCGCCCTGGCGATGTCACGCTTCAGCTCGGGGGCGTCCATCCCCGAATAGAGGTCGGCGAGATCCCATTCCGGCAGATTGCCAAGCTCCGCCGCGCCCTGACCGGACGCCGCCGCAAGCTGCCGACCAAAAACCATGCGCATTGCCGATACTTTCCAGATTGCAAGACCTGAGCGGTCAGACCCAAAGATACAAAGGGCCAAGATTCAAAGGGAATGAGAAAGCCGGTCAAATCCTAAGGAATTCGTTCACCGGGTTTTTTGAAACCTTATTTAGAACCCTGTGCCAAGATGATCCATAGGGTGGATTGCCCATTTGGGTGGGCATAAGTGGGGTGGGCATATTGGGCGAGCATCGTTGAACCAGTCATGACAGGTTCCATACTCATAGTCGATGACGATCCCGTGCAGCGCAGGCTGCTCGAGGCGGCCGTGACGAAATTCGGCCACAGCGCGATCATCACGGATGGCGGCGAGGCCGGTCTCGACGCGCTCGACGGGCCCAATGCGCGCGACGTGTCGGTGGTCATCCTCGACCTCGTCATGCCGGGCCTCGACGGCATCGGCGTACTGAAGGCGATGCGTGAGCGCGGCATCCAAGTTCCGGTCATCGTACAAACCGCCCAGGGTGGCATCGAGACCGTCGTTTCGGCCATGCGTCACGGTGCTTTCGATTTCGTCGTCAAGCCGGCCTCTCCCGACAGGCTGCAGGCATCGATCGGCAATGCGCTCAAGGTCGAAGCGGTCGAGGGCGAAGTGAAGCGCACGTCGCGGCGGCGCGGCGGCCATCTGACCTTCAAGGACATGATCACGCACAGCCCGGCGATGGATCGGGTGATCCGTCTCGGCCAGAAGGCGGCCGCTTCCAACATCCCGATCCTTATCGAGGGCGAATCCGGTGTCGGCAAGGAGCTGGTGGCGCGCGCCATCCAGGGCAGCGGCGATCGCCGCTCAAAACCTTTCGTTACCGTCAATTGCGGCGCCATCCCTGACAATCTGGTCGAATCGATCCTGTTCGGCCACGAGAAGGGCTCGTTCACCGGCGCCACCGAAAAACACACCGGCAAGTTCGTCGAGGCGCATTCGGGCACGCTCTTTCTCGACGAGATCGGCGACCTGCCGCTCGACGTGCAGGTCAAGCTGCTGCGCGCCGTTCAGGACGGTGAGGTCGATCCGGTCGGCGGGCGTTCGACCGTCAGGGTCGACATCAGGCTGATCTCGGCGACACACCGCAATCTTCTGCAGCAGGTCAAGGACGGCAAGTTCCGCGAGGATCTGTTCTATCGCCTGAACGTCTATCCGATCTTCGTGCCACCGCTGCGCGATCGTCGCGACGACATCCCGTATCTGGTCGAGCACTTCTTGGAGAAGGTTGCGCCCACCGATCCACGTCATCGCCTGCACGGCATTTCGGCTGCGGCGCTCGCCATGCTGCGGGCCTACGACTGGCCGGGAAACATCCGGCAGCTGGAAAACGCCGTCTTCCGGGCCTCGGTGCTTTGCGAAGGCGATGTGCTGACCGAGGAGGAGTTTCCGCAGATCCGGGCGCAGGTCGAGGGCACCGTCAACCTCGATGCGGATGGCGCGTTGCCCGCGTTGCCTTTGGTCATCGAGCCGCCTGGCGAAGACGTGCCCGCCAATAACGGCATCGCTGCAACCGAGCTCGATCCGCCAGCGAGGCCGCAGCCCCGCTTCGGCACGCTGCGGGCGCTGGACGAACGCGGCAATGTGCGTGCGCTGGCCGATGTCGAACTCGAAATGATCAAGCTCGCCATCGACCATTATAACGGCCAGATGAGCGAAGTTGCCCGCCGCCTCGGCATCGGCCGCTCCACGCTCTACAGGAAGCTCAAGGAATACGGCATCGATCCGGAAACTGGCCGTATCGACCGGCTTGCTTCCTGACAAAGCAACTCCGGACCAGCTTGCCAGCTTGGCATCAGAACAGTTCTCAGTCATCGAGCGGGCGTGACGCGCGTCGGGGTGACGCGCTTGCCGGCAGTGTTCACGCATTGAGGCGGCCGGTAACAGATCGTGTTCAGGCAAAGGCCGAAACATGATCTAAACCAGCAGTTTACCAAGAAACCCTGCGCAATATTTTTGACGGGATATCGCCACGGTGTTACCGCATTTCGGCTTCAATAAGCGATGATTAACCATTAGGATCGATATTCGGATGCGAACACCACCGCATCCGTTGGTCAAATCCGGGGACAAACGGCAGCCTGCAAGGCCTTTTGATTTGAACAAAGTCGAACGACACACAAACGGGCGGCATTATCACATGAGCGTCTGGCCGAGATGGCTGGCAGCAGTGATTCTCGCCTTTGGCTTCCTTACAGCGGCTGCGACCGGCGCCAGCGCCCAGACACGTTCGCTGAAACTCTATAACCTCCACACCAAAGAGAAGGCGGAGATCGTCTTCAAGCGCGGCGGCCGCTACGACCAGGCGGGTCTGAAAAAGATCAACGTCATCCTGCGCGACTGGCGCCGCAACGAGCCGACCAAGATGGATCCGCGCCTGCTGGACCTGGTCTGGGAGGCTTACCGGCAGAGCGGCGCCACCGACTATATCCAGGTCGTGTGTGGTTATCGCTCGTCGTCCACGAACTCGATGCTGCGCAGCCGCAGCAGGGGCGTGGCCAAGAAAAGCCAGCATATGCTCGGCAAGGCGATGGACTTCTACATTCCCGGCGTGCCGCTGAAGAAACTGCGCGACATCGGCCTGCGGATGCAGGGCGGCGGCGTCGGCTATTATCCGAGGTCCGGCTCGCCCTTTGTCCACATGGATGTCGGCAATGTGCGCCACTGGCCGGGCATCAGCCGCCAGGAACTGGCGCGCGTGTTCCCCAATGGCAAGACGCTGCATGTGCCGAGCGACGGCAAGCCGCTGCCCGGCTATTCACAGGCGCTCGCCTCCTACAAGGCGCGCAAGGGCGCTGGCGCTCCCGCCATCGAACTGGCCAGCGCAGGTGGCGGTTCCAAAAGATCCGGTGGTCTGCTAGCGGCTTTCTTCGGCGGCGGTGAAGACGAGGCCGATGACAGCGCCGATGTGGCAGCCGCGCCAGCGCCGAAGTCTACGACCGTGAAGCCGGCGAGCGTGAAGCTGGCGAACGCGAAGCCGGCGCCGGCCGCCAAGAACAGCAAGCCTCCGGGCATTGCCATCGTGTCGCCTCAGGATGCGAAGCGCGCCGAGATTCCGCAAATCGCCGATCCGCCTGCTCCGGAACCGGAGGAGGACACGCCGGAAACGATCATCGCGGCGCTGCCGGCGCGCAGTGTGCCGCTGCCTGATTTCGCCCCGCGTCCGACGACCGATGTCGGCGCTCTGCCGCCCGAAAACGTTCCGTTCGGCGTGGCGGATGCTACTGCCACCACTGAACAGGCGGTGGCGACCGCGCAAGCGCCGGCAAGCGCTCCCTTCGGCATGGCCGAGCCGTCCGCTGTCGCCGATGCGGCGCAGATTGCGGCCAGCAGCATTCCGTTGCCGACCTGGCGTCCCGATCACTCGCTGCCGGCCGACCTTGCAGCGGCCGACCTTGCGCCGCAGGACAAGGATGTGCTTTTGGCGCTGGCGGATACGGCCGGGCACGGCAAGACCGCTACCGATGCGTTCTCGGTGCTGCCGTCGGCTCGGCCCGATCTGGCGCAGCCTGACTTGGCGCACCCTGACTTGGCCCAGCCTGATTTGGCCCAGCCCGACTTGGAGCGGCCCGATTTGGCCCAGACGGACCAGGTTCAATCCGATGCGGTCAAGGCCGTCCTCGAGCGGGTCAGCGCAACCGACGAATACCAGGTCGCTTCGCTCTCCCAGCCGAGCTCGATTCTCAGCGAACCGGCGAACGGCAATGCCGCATCGCCGCGCGAGGCTGTCTTTGCCCGTCCGGCCGGCTCGGATCCGGCCGCGGCGATCGGTGCGGGTGTGAAGACCACCCGCAAGGCAGCCAGGGCAACTGCCCGTGACCTGAAGCCTGGTCCCAAGTCCGTGGTGGTCGCCGCCGAGCCGAAGGCCGCGCGCTGGGCATTGAACAGCGGCGAGAATGTCGCCACCGTCTCCAGCGCAACGACGGCGCCGCGCTATGCCTACAATATCGTGCACACGCCGCCGACCGAGGTCTACACCGCGGGCTTCCAGCCGAACGATCAGCTGGCCGATGCCAACCGGTTCACCGGCAATGCCGTAAAGTTCATGTCGGTAGCCCGCTTCCAGACCAAGTAGCGGATCGACCAGCAATACAAAGCCGCGCCGGGTAACCCGCGCGGCTTTTTGCCGTTCGCAAACAAAAACGCCGCGATGCAGCCAGTCCACTTGGGGATAAGAGTTTCTCTACCGCCCGAGCTTGCTCGCCGCGCGCGCCAACGCCTCGATTTCGTCCCACCTGCCGGCCTTGACCAAATCGTCCGGCGCCACCCAGGAGCCGCCGACGCAGATGACGTTGGGCAAGCTCAGATAGTCGGCGGCGTTCTTGCCGGTGATGCCGCCGGTCGGGCAGAATTGCACATCCGCCAGCGGCGAGGCGAATGCCTTGAGCGAGGCAATGCCGCCCGACTGTTCGGCCGGGAAGAATTTCAGGAAACGCAAGCCTGCCTCACGGGCGGCCATGATCTCACCCGGCGTGATGGCGCCGGGCAGCAACGGAACGTCGCTGTCCTTCGCCGCCGCCAGAAGCTCGTGGGTGATGCCGGGGCTGACGATGAACTTGGAGCCGGCTGCTGCCGCCTCGCCGAACTGGCGGGCGTCCAGAATGGTGCCGGCGCCGACGATGGCGTGCTCGACTTCGCTTGCCACAAGCCGGATCGCCTCCAGCGCGTCAGCTGTCCGCAGCGTGATCTCGATCGCCGGCAGGCCGCCGCGCGCCAGGGCGCGCGCCAGCGGCACGGCATCGGCGACGTTGGCGATCTTCAGCACCGGAATGACCGGCTGGCCATTGAGGAGCGACAGGAGTTTCTCAGTCGTGGCTGACATTGGCTTGTCTCTCCGGTATCGATGATTTCAACCGATTAGCAGAAGGCGGATTCCGAGTCCACGAAAGCAGGCGTGTCGCGATGTCACGCACGCCAGCAACTGAGTCTCCAACGCCTGTGCTTCGCTCGCGCTGCCCTTGAATTGGCTTTCGGCAAAGTTTAGTGGCTTGGCGATGACAATTTCCACCCGGGATCAACCTGTCCGCGTCGCAGCGCTCTACCGCTTCGCCCGGCTCGATGCCTTCGAGGCGCTGCGCGCGCCGCTCGCCGCCTTCTGCTGCGGGCGCGGCATCAAGGGCACGCTGCTTCTGGCGCATGAGGGCATCAACGGCACAGTCGCCGGCAGCGAAGTTGATATCGCCGCGCTCATCGATCATCTCGAAGCCATCGAAGGTCTCGCCGGTCTCGAGGTCAAGTACAGCAGCGCCGCGCTGATGCCGTTCCACCGCATGAAGGTGCGGCTGAAGCGCGAGATCGTCACCATGGGCGTTAGGGATCTCGATCCGGCGGCAAGCGCCGGCACCTATGTCGCGCCGGCCGACTGGAACGCACTGATCTCGGATGCGGAGACGATCGTCATCGACACGCGCAACGCCTATGAGGTATCGATCGGCACCTTCAAGGGCGCGGTCGATCCCGCCACGACGAGCTTTCGCGAATTCCCGACCTGGGTCGAGCAGCGCCGGGCCGAGCTCGTCGGCCGGAAGGTGGCCATGTTCTGCACCGGCGGCATACGCTGCGAGAAGGCGACGGCCTATGTGAAGTCGCTCGGCTTCGAGGATGTCTTCCACCTCAAGGGCGGTATCCTGAAATATCTCGAAGAGGTGCCCGCCGAACAGAGCCTGTGGCAGGGCGAGTGCTTCGTCTTCGACGAGCGCGTCTCGGTGTCGCACGGGCTGGTCGAGGGTGAGGCGGAATTGTGCCGCGCCTGCCGGCATCCGCTGATCGGGCAGAACCTGTTATCGCCGAAATACGCCGCCGGCATCTCATGCCAGCATTGCTTCGATGCTCGTTCCGACGAAGATCGCGCGCGCTACGCCGAGCGTCAGCGCCAGGTCGAGCTTGCAGAAGCGCAAGGCAGGGCTCCGCACATCGGACGTTAGAGCGACGTGCGTCCGCTTGGACGCACAAATACGCTCTTAGTGTCTGAATCAAAACGACTGGTGCAATTTCAAGGTCTTGCGAGGCGACGCGTGAGCAGGCGGATGTGGGCGATGAAGACCCAGGCTTCGGCGG
>NZ_JAMYLP010000043.1:0-44578 GCF_040318085.1 Mesorhizobium sp. M1322 | reverse complement strand
CCTTCGGCCGGGCGGCAGCGCGCTTCGACGAGCGGATGAAGCTGCCGGCGGCGCGGCTGACCGCGCTGCTCATCGTTCTAGCGGCCTTCCTCGTCAAAGGCGCCGATGCCGGTAACGCCTGGCGCACCGTGCGGCGCGACGCGAAGAAGCACCGCTCGCCCAATGCCGGCTGGCCGGAGGCGGCGATGGCCGGCGCGCTCGGCCTGGCGCTCGCCGGCCCGCGTTCCTATGACGGCGTCATGGTCGACGATGCGTTCATGGGCGAAGGCGGCCACCGCGATGCCGAGAGCGCCGACATCAGGCGGGCGCTGAAACTCTATCGGATCGCCGACTTTTTGCTGATCGCGCTGTTCGGCTTGCTGTCGGTGATCGTCATCGCTGCGTGACGTTTAATCGGGTCGAGATCGGCTAAAACAAAAACCCGCCTCAAAGGCGGGTCGCTGGCGCGAATCTGCACCATGAATAAATTCCTAGCACAACTGTCGTCACAAAGCAATTGATTTCGGGCCACGACGTGGCCAATCGCTTCAGGTTTGCGCTGCCCCTCATCGCCCTGCCGGGCACTTCTCCCCGTATAGCGACGGGAGAAGGACGCCTTCGCAAAAGGACTTCGCCAATCTCTAGCGTTGCAGAAAGAGTGCCAAGGTTGCGGCCAGCCTCCTTCTCCCCGTCGCTATACGGGGAGAAGGTGCCCGCAGGCGGATGAGGGGCGGCGCCGACATCGACAATTGGTCATTCCAACATGAGTTGGAGGTTACGTTTGTCTGAAGCCATTGCGCTACCCCAACCGCGGGCAAAACCTCTCAGAACTCTATGCCTTGCTGTGCCTTCACACCGGCGGAAAAGTGATGCTTGGTCACGCCCATCTCGGTGACAAGATCGGCGGCATCGACCAGCGCCGGTTTGGCGTTGCGGCCGGTGACGACGACATGCAGGTTTTCGCGCCGCCGTTGCAGCGCCGCGACCACCTTGTCGAGATCGAGATAGTCGTAGCGCAGCGCGATGTTCAACTCGTCGAGCACCAGAAGGCTGATCGATGGATCGGCCATCAGCTCAAGCGCCTTGGCCCAGGCGGCTTCGGCGGCAGCGATGTCGCGCTTCAGATCCTGCGTCTCCCAGGTGAAACCCTCGCCCATTGTGTGCCAGACGACCCGATCGCCGAAAGCGGCAAAAGCGTCCTTCTCGCCGGTGTGCCATTTGCCCTTGATGAACTGGACGACGCCGACGCGCCTGCCGTAACCTAGCATCCTCAGCGCCAGCCCGAAGGCGGCAGTGGTCTTGCCCTTGCCAGGGCCGGTGTTGACGATCAGCAGTCCCTTTTCGACCGTCTTTGCCGCGACCTCGGCGTCCTGCACCGCTTTGCGTTTGGCCATCTTGGCGCGGTGGCGTTCTTCGTCCTTGGGATCGATAGTATCAGCCATGTCATTTCGCCTTGAGCGGCAGTCCCGCCACCATGAGCAGCACCGTATCGGACACTGCCGCGACTTGCTGGTTGAGCCGGCCGGCGGCATCGCGAAACCGGCGGGCGAGCGCATTGTCCGGCACGATGCCCTGGCCAACCTCGTTGGAAACCACAAACCACGGCCCGCGCGGTCGTGACAGCACATCCACCAGCCCTCGGCATTCAGCCTCAACGTCATCTTCGGCCAGCATATGGTTGGTCAGCCACAAAGTCAGGCAGTCGATCAGGACGGGCCGGTCGGCAGGCAGCGCCTCGATCGCGCCGACGAGATCGAGCGGCGCATCGATGGTCGTCCAGCCCTCGCTGCGCCGCGACCGGTGCAGCGCGATACGCTCGCGCATCTCGTTATCATAGGCTTGCGCCGTGGCGATATAGGCCCACGGCGCCGGATAAGCCGTCGCCAGCCTTTCGGCATGCGCGCTCTTTCCGGCGCGCGCACCGCCGATCACCATGGTCAGCCTCCCGCCGGGAGCAGCGGGATCAGGCAAAGCTGTCGCGCAGGCCGGTCGCGGTGCCGGTCAAGCGGCCACGCACCACGCCGACGACGGCGCCGAGCACCAGCCAGAACACCAGATTGGTCAGCGTCACCGCCACCACGAACTGGTGGTGCAGGCCTTCCGGGATCGGCGACTCGAACCTGTCGGGCTGCGGCGCGCCGACGATATGCGGCGTCACGATCAACATCACGGCAAGCAGCGCCAGCGGCAGCGACTTGCGGAAGGCAAGCAGGCCGAGACCGGCGGCCGTCGCCACCACCGTCGCCATCCACCAGATCTGGCGCTGGGTGAGATCGGCCGCCGGCATTGCCGGCAGTTCGGGCGGCAGGCCAAGATTCGGAGCCAACGTGAACACGGCAAAGCCGGCAAGGCCCCAGAACACGCCCTGACGCCAATTGCCGATGCCGCCGGCGAACTCCGAAGCGGCGACCAGGATCAGCGCAAGGCCGATGCCGGTGACGACATTGGCAACAACGTTGAAGGCGAAGCGCTCGAAGCCATCGGCCGGAGCCCAGCCTTCGTCTTCCGGAGCGGCAGCTTCAGCCTCTGCTGGCGCCGCGCTGGTCATGGCATTGGTATCCCCGGCTTTCGCGGCCGGCGTCACGGCATGGTCATGCGTGTGACCACCGCCGGCCTGTTCGTAAACTTCCGCCTTGAGGATCAGCGGCACCGTGGCGTAGGCCTGCATGCAGGCGAGAACGACGCCGGCCACGAGCCCTGCGATCGCCGCGATGAATACGACGTTGCGAAACAGTGTCATGATGTCAGCCCCTCGTCAGTGGCAGGGGAATGCCATCGAATGGCGATAGTCGTGAGCGGCATTGTGGACCGCATCGATATGCGACAAGCCGACAAAGCCCATCACGAAAATGCCGAGCAATGCAGCAAGCGCCAGCTGCACGAAGCGCGACTGCGAGGAGACGGAAGTGCCGAGCGAGACGGAAGCGGTATTCATGTCTTGTCCTTTCGCCCTCCACCCGAGGGCATAGAAGTCAGTTCTCCTGTCGCCGGCAGGTCTCCTGGCTCGCGGATCAGCGCCCTTCCCCACCTTCCCGAAGACAAATCTTCAGTGGCATATGGAGAGGACTACCGCACACAGTTGCGGGGGCAGCCACGGCATTGGGCAAATTTTGCCCTCACCGCATTCCCTTTAGAGCGCCGTGCGTCCGCATGGACGCACAAAGGACGCTCTAACACTTAGACTCTGCGCATGACCTTTCCGGAACCGATTCCGGTTCCGGGATCATGCGCGGTTCCAAAACGGAACCGACGACAGCTGCGACTATAGGCAGAATCGTCGCGCCCGGCAAACCAAATTCCGCCAGCTACCAGCGCGAATGCGTCGTATCGGCAGATCAGCCGGCCGGTCCCGCGATTGACAATTTTCGCGGCCGGGTGTCGGCTGGCGCACCACAGGAAGTCGGTCATGCAACCCAGCCCGAGCAAGCGCGATTCCTATAACGGTTTGACGCGACTTGAACCGACGCTGCCGTCATCGGCCTACTGGGACATCGAGGCATATCAGCGCGATCTCGACGCCATCTGGTATCGAAGCTGGCTGCTCGTCTGCCGCGAGGCCGACCTCGCCCAGCCGCTGGCGTTCAGGACGTTCCGTGTCGGCACGCAGGAGACCGTCGTGCTGCGCGACGAGACCGGCGTGCTTCGCGCCTTCCACAACACCTGCCGGCACCGCGGCTCGCAGCTTTGCCAGGAGAGCGAAGGACGGCTGAAGGCGCGGCTCATCACCTGCCCCTATCACGCCTGGTCCTATTCACTGCGCGGCGATCTCGTGCGCGTGCCGTCGAAATCGCTGCCTGAAGGCTTCGACAAGGCCGATCATCCACTCTACCGCGTGGCGCTTTCGGTATGGCGCGGTTTCGTCTTCGTCAATCTCAGGGAAGACGCCGCCGGTTCGGCCGAGACATCGTTCGATCCCACATCCGGCAATCTCGCCAATTGGCCGCTGGAAACACTGGTCACCAGCCATGTGCTGCGCAAGGTGATGAACTGTAACTGGAAGATCTTCTGGGAGAATTTCAACGAGTGCCTGCATTGCCCGGGTGTCCACAAGGACCTGTCCAGGCTGGTGCCGATCTATGGCCGCGGCCTGATGGGGCGGCACGACGACCCCGAATGGGCCCGTCACGCCGACAATGACGCGCCGGAGTTTTCCGGCGGCCTGCGGGCCGGAGCCGAGACATGGTCGCGCGACGGGCGCGTCCATGGCCCGGCCTTTTCCGACCTGACTTCAGTCGAGCGTTCCGCCGGGCAGACCTATGCCACCAACCTGCCGTCGATGTTCATCGTCGGCCATGTCGACTATGTCAGAACCGTGCGGCTGGTGCCGCTTGGACCGGAGCAGACCGAACTGACCGCCGAATGGCTTTTTTCTCCCGAAGCGCTCGCCGACCCGACGGCGGATATCGACAACATCGTCGCTTTCGGCAGCCAAGTGCTGGAGGAAGACGCCGATATCTGCGAGATCAACCAGAAAGGCCTGCGCTCGATGCGCCACAAGGCCGGCGTGCTGATGCCCGAGGAATATGAATTGCTTCGCTTCCACAACTGGGTACGCGAGCGGCATGCAACGCTTTCACCCAAGCCCTGAACATCAAAGGGATTTGGCCCGCCTTCTTTTGTCCGGGGCAACCATGATAGTCGTCTTGCGGTGCTGAATCAGATTGCGAGACCATGAGCATTTCTACGCCGACCGTTCAGGACCGATCCAAGCGCATCATCGCCATCGACGTCGCCCGCGGCATCGCTTTGCTTGCCATGGCGAGCTACCATTTCACCTGGGATCTCGAATTCTTCGGCTACACCGATCCCGGCCTGACCGCCTTCGGCTGGTGGAAATTCTACGCGCGCTGTATCGCTTCGACCTTCCTGTTCCTGGTCGGCGTCAGCCTGTTCCTCGCCCATGGCAAACTGATCCGCTGGAACGGCTTCTGGAAACGCTTCGCCATGGTCGCCGGGGCGGCGCTCGCCATATCGGCTGCCACAAGGTTTGCCACGCCGGACAGTTTTATCTTCTTCGGTATCCTGCACGAGATCGCGCTCGCCAGCCTGCTCGGCCTGGCTTTTCTGCGGCTGCCGGCGCTGCTGATGCTTGTTGTCGCAGCTTTCGTCATCACCGCGCCGCTCTACCTCAGGTCCGAGATCTTTGACGATCCGACCCTGTGGTGGGTCGGCCTGTCGGCAACCAACCCGCGCTCCAACGACTATGTCCCGCTGTTTCCATGGTTCGGCGCCGTGCTTGTGGGTATCGCGGCGGCAAAACTCGCCTCCGCTTCCGGCGTGCTGACGCGGCTGGCGGGCCTGACGCCCGGCCGCTGGACCAACCCGCTGGTCTTTATCGGCCGGCACAGCCTCGCCTTCTATCTGATCCACCAGCCGGTGCTGATCGGCTCGGTCTGGCTGCTTTCGCAAGTGGTGCCGGCACCCGTCGAGACCAGGCAGGTCACCTTCTTGAAAGAATGCCAGACATCGTGCGAGCAATCGCGCGACACGGGGTTCTGCTCCAGCTATTGTGTGTGCATGCTCGATACGCTCGAGGGCGAGGCCACGCTTGATCGGCTCTACCGCAACGACCAGGCTGCGGAATGGAAGGCACATCTCGACGAGCTCGCCGGCGCCTGCACTGCCAAAGCCGACAGCACATTGATGGAGGGAGGAGCACAATGACCGACCATCAACTGAAACCGGGGCAGCCGAAACCGGGGCTCATACCATGGCCGCCGCTTATCTATGTTGCGGCCATAGCCATCAGCATCGCGCTTGGCTTGTTCTATCCGCTGCCGTGGATCGGCGGCCTTTTCGGCGACATCCTGTTCGCGGCCGGCTGGGTGGCATTGTTCGGCGTCGTCGCGCTCTGGTTCACGGCGATCCGCACCATGATCCGGGCAAAGACGGCGCTCCACCCAAACGCCGTGCCGGATCACCTGGTAACATCAGGCCCCTTCGCCGTCAGCCGCAACCCGATATATCTGGCCAACACGCTGTTGCTGATCGGCGTGGCCCTTATCTCGGGGATCGTATGGTTCCTGCCGCTGGCGATCATCGCCGCCTTCGCAACGCAGAAAATGGCGATCGAGGGCGAGGAAAAAGTTCTGACGGCGAAATTCGGCAAGAAATACCGAGACTACGCGAAAAGGGTGCGGCGCTGGATTTGAGGCGTGCGGCAAGGCCTGTTTCAGAATTCGCTCTGGCGAGTCAGATAGCGTGTTTTTCGAGAACCGGAGCGGAGCGTACATTTGAGTACGTGAGCACCGGAAGCGCAGAAAACCACGATAGCTGGCCGCCAGAGTAGAATTATCAAAAAGGCCGCTCAGGTGTTGACGCCGAGCTCCACCAACCGCTCGACACAGGATTCCTCGGCCTGGTCGAGCTCGGCCAAGGTCTCTTCGAGGTCGCGGCGCTTCTGGCGCAGATCCTCGCGCTTTTCCTCGATGCGCTTGATCATCAGGTTGAGCTGACCGACCTCCCCAGGCGGCTCCTTGTACATCTGGATGATCTCGCGGATTTCGTTGATCGAAAAGCCGAGCCTCTTGCCGCGCATGATCTGGCGGATGAGATGCCGGTCCGACGGGCGAAACAGCCGCGTACGGCCGCGACGTACCGGCTGCACCAGCCCCTCGTCCTCGTAGAAGCGCAGCGTCCGCGTCGAAACATCGAATTCGCGGGTCAGTTCGGTGATCGAATAATATTCCCGCATCATCACTCCATGTCCGGCCACGCTGCGAGTTCCAACCATGCGGCCTCGCAATCGTCCAGACGGGTGTCAGAATCGGCCGATAGGCAGTTCCAAAATCTCGCATGGCATTTACGTAAAAGTCAATTGAGAGGGTCGCTCAGCGCACGCCGAACCACCATGTGGCGAGGCCGAGAAAGGCAAAGAAGCCCACGACGTCGGTGACCGTCGTGACGAAAACGGCCGAAGCCACGGCCGGGTCGATCTTGAACCGGTCGAGCAGCAACGGGATCAGGATGCCGGCAAGTGCGGCGACGAACATGTTGATGATCATCGCCGCCGCGATGATGCCGCCCAAATTGGGATCGCGGAACCAGGCGGCCGCGACGATGCCGATCAGGATGGCGAAGATGATGCCGTTGATGAAGCCCACCCCCATCTCGCGGCGGATGATGCGGCCGGCATTGTAGATGTCGAGGTCCCTCGTCGCCAGCGCCCGCACCGTGACCGTCATGGTCTGCGAGCCGGCATTGCCGCCCATGCCGGCGACGATCGGCATCAGCACAGCCAGCGCCACGATGTGCTCGATCGTGCGGTCGAACAGACCGATCACCGAGGCCGCCAGGAACGCGGTCAAAAGGTTGACGAGCAGCCACGGAACGCGCGAGCGCGAGGTCGAAAGAATGCTATCCGACAGTTCTTCGTCGCCGACACCGCCCATGCGCAGCAGATCCTCCTCTGCTTCCTGCTGGATGACGTCGACCACGTCGTCGATGGTCAGCACGCCGACCAGCCGCTCGTCCTCGTCGACGACGGCGGCGGAGAGAAGGTCGTATTGTTCGAATTCGCGCGCCGCCTCTTCCTGGTCCATCGTGGCCGGAATGGCGTGCCTGGTCTCATGCATGACCTCTTCGACCTTGATCGAGCGCTTGGTGCGCAGGATCTGGTCGAGATCGATGGCGCCGAGCAGCTTGAAGCTCGGATCGATGACGAAAATCTGGCTGAAGCGGTCGGGAAGGTCCTGGTCCTCGCGCATGTAGTCGATGGTCTGGCCGATCGTCCAGAACGGCGGCACCGCGACGAACTCCGTCTGCATGCGACGGCCGGCGGTCTCTTCGGGATAGTCGAGCGAGCGGCGCAGCCTGATCCGCTCGGTGAACGGCAGTTGCGACAGGATCTCGTCCTGATCTTCCTTTTCGAGATCCTCGAGAATGTAGACCGCGTCGTCGGAATCGAGGTCCTGCACGCCCTGGGCAATCTGCGCGTTGGGCAGACTGTCGACGATGTCGCGGCGGATCGCCTCGTCGACCTCGGTCAGCGCGGAAAAGTCGAAGTCGGCGCCCAACAATTCGACCAGCGCGCGGCGCTGTTCGGGATGAAGCGCCTCGAGCAGATCACCGAGTTCCGATTGGTGCAGGTCGTCGACTTCACGCTTCAGCGTCAGCGTGTCGCGATCGGCGATCGCTGCGCCGATCGCGGCAAGGAACGACGGCAGAATGGCGCCGTCCTCGCCATAGATGTCGGCGTGGCTGTCCTCAGCGGCCCTGGCGCCGGTCGTCTGTTCGTCCTGGCCTTCCACCAGCGCCTCCCGCCATCAGAATTCCGGAAAAGGTGCCTGTCAGGTCTAGAGCATTGGACCCCGAAGTGGAAACCGGTTTTGGGAAAATCCGATGCTCAAACACAAAGATAGAGCGGCGGCACGTCTAGACCTGAGGGTCCGCAGCTCTATGGCGCAATGCGCGGGAATATCAAACGAAATGCGCCGTTCCCCGCCGCGGAGCGAAGGCTGGTGCAACCGGATCGCCGGACAGACGTTGATGCCGCACCCTCTCCTCAGGGACGCGTCGGCTCAGTCCCGAGGCCAGATATCAACGGGCGCAAGGGATGACAGACTGATCGAAATGGCAGCCGTTGGACACCATAAATCCTCGAACAACAATCGAACGTCGATTCCGGGCAACTCGGTGGCCGAAATATGCGACAGAACCGGTTTGCCTTACCACCACGTCAATTGCGTTGACCTGAGCGCGTGCTCGGAATTTGCGGATGGGTGGTGGAATCCTTATAGTTGTGAATTGGCGCACGCTTTCGACTGCGGGCGTGTAGAATCGTAGAGAAGGATACAGATGCCGGACGTCAACTCGGATGCGGCGATACCTCGAATTGCACTCATTTCAACCCACGGCTACGTAGCAGCCAACCCACCACTCGGCGCTGCCGATACCGGCGGACAGGTGGTCTACGTCCTGGAACTTGCCAAAAAGCTGGCCCAGTTGGGTTATGCCGTCGATATCTGGACGCGGCGATTTGAAGACCAGCCTCCTGCCGATGAGGTGGCAGACGGGGTTCGTGTCCTGCGTGTCGCCTGTGGCGGACCCGATTTTATTCCGAAGGAATATCTCCACCGCCACCTTCTCGAGTGGTGTGAAAACGCGCTGCGCCTGATTCGCCGGGAAAATCTCTCCTACGACTTCATCAACAGTCACTACTGGGATGCGGGCGTGGCGGGGCAGCGACTGTCGGAAGCGCTCAATATCCCGCACATCCATACGCCGCATTCCCTCGGCATATGGAAGCAGCGCCAGATGAAGACGGACTACCCTGATAAAGCCGATACATTCGAGGCCGAGTTCAATTTCACCGAGCGCATCAAGCACGAGACGATCATCTATCGAAGCTGCGCCATGGTGATTGCAACAACGCCGCCGCAGGTGGACATGCTGGTCGAGGACTACAGTCTCGAGCGCGACCGCGTGCACATGATTCCGCCCGGTTACGACGACAACCGGTTCTTCCCCGTCAGCGAAGCGTCTCGCCGGCTGATCCGCCATCGGCTCGGCTTCGAAGGGCGAACGATCCTGGCGCTCGGCCGGCTCGCCACCAACAAGGGCTACGACCTGCTGATCGATGCATTTTCCGTGGTGGCGCCGCGTGTGCCGGATGCGGTCCTGAGACTTGCTGTCGGCGGCGAGAACATGGACGAGCAGGAACAGAAAATCCTGAACCAGCTCAAGCAACAGGTTGAACAGCTAGGCTTACAGGATCGTGTCGTCTTCTCCGGCTATGTTGCCGACGAGGATCTGGCCGACACCTATCGGGCGGCGGACATGTTCGTCCTGTCGAGCCGCTACGAGCCGTTCGGCATGACCGCGATCGAGGCAATGGCCTGCGGAACGCCCACCGTGGTTACGATCCATGGCGGCCTCTATCGTGGTATCAGCTATGGCCGGCACGCGCTGTTCGGTGATCCGTTCGACAAGGAAGATCTCGGCATCACGATCGTCAAGCCTATGAAGCACCAGCGCCTCTACGGCCGACTGGGCCGCATGGGTGCGCACAAGGCGCGCAGCCTGTTCACCTGGACAGGTATCGCGCAGCAGCTTGTCAGCCTTGTCGAAGGACGTCCGGTGCTGAAGGCGGTCGACGACCATGACTGGGACGAGCCGTGGAACGACGGCGATTGAAACCGATCGCGCTTTTATCGAGCGATCTCGACGGGACCCTGGCAGGCGATGCGCCGGCGACGTCACGCTTTCGGTTGAAATGGGAAGCGCTCGACCCCGAGCACCGGCCGGTTCTCGTCTACAACAGCGGTCGTCTAGCCGACGACATTTTGAACTTCGTCGACGAAGTCGGCCTGCCGGCGCCGGACTACGTGATCGGCGGTGTCGGTACGATGCTCGCCGGCCCGCGACACACCTCTCGTCCCACACACTTTGCCGATTTGGGCCATTTTACCCAGAGGTTTTCGGAAGGCTGGTCTCTTGAAAAGGTCGATGCGGTGCTCGGACCGCTGGAAGACACCGTCCGCCAACCCGACGGCTATCAACACGCCTTCAAATCGAGTTGGTACCTGCACGACGCAAGTCCGGAAGCCCTTGCCAGCATCGAGCGCGCTCTGGCCGAGGCCGGCCTGTCAGTGACGATGATTTATTCGAGCGGACGCGATCTCGACATCCTGCCGCGTTCAGCAGACAAGGGGCAGGCGCTGGCCTGGCTCTGCAATGAACTCGGCATCGGCCTGGATGAGGTGGTGGTTGCCGGCGATACCAACAACGATCGCAGTATGTTCGACCTGCCGGGTGCGCGTGGGATTGTCGTCGCCAATGCCCTTCCCGAACTGCTTGACATGGCGCGGGACAACCCACTGATTTACAGCGCTAAAGAACAGTTCGCCCTTGGCGTCGTCGAAGGCCTTGTTCATTGGTCGGTTTTTGCGGACGCTCAATCCTGAGCCGGAAATATTGATCTCCTTGTCACGGTTTGAGCGCCCATACCGTCGCGTGTAGAACAGCGCCCGCTTCGGCGATGAGACGTGCGGATTGTACCGGCTCAAAACCGCTGATCCGCTTCGTGCCAGCCCAACGACCGCGATCCGCGAAAACCTCGATCGATCCGTAGTCAAGGAATATCCGCAGCCGTTTTGGACGGGCTCCCTTGGCGATAAAGTGAGGAGATACCGCCGCGCCTCCGTCTTCATGACGAATGGCAAGTCCCTCGTCGTCAACCACAACTTCAAGCCGGACAGTTGGATGTTGGAGCTTCAGGCGGAAATGGGCACCCGGCTTTTCCAGCTCGAACAGGACTTCGACGGCGCCGTTGATAAAGCTTACCTGCTCCCCGGCTGCGAGGCGTGTCCGGTCCAGAATATGGCTCCGCAGGCTCTCGGCTGCTCCGATGGGCGGGGTATGCAACTCGCCTGCAGACAGATGGATATTGCGAGGCAACGTCATGGCCGTGGGGAAATCGATCGCCGGTCCGGTATCGGCCCAGTTGGCAAGCCATCCTATACCGACGATGGCATCACCGTCGACGAAGGCCTGGAAGGCGTAGTTGTCCGTCCCGAAGTCCAGTTCCTGTTCGAATTCCTTGGCAAAGGTCTGACCATCGAACCAGCCGACAATGGCCATTGTCAGATTCC
Organism: Mesorhizobium sp. M1322; assembly: GCF_040318085.1. NCBI lineage: Bacteria > Pseudomonadati > Pseudomonadota > Alphaproteobacteria > Hyphomicrobiales > Phyllobacteriaceae > Mesorhizobium > Mesorhizobium sp. M1322. Next base: position 33,008 of record NZ_JAMYLP010000043.1, on the reverse strand, counting down.
TGCGCCGGGTGGACCGGTCCTCACTGTTCATCAGCCCGAGAATTAGAACCCAGCGCGTCGCGGGATCGGTCGCAGGCCCGTCAAGCGGCAGCAGACAGGGACATTCGATCGCCGTCGTCCGATAGTGTTTCTCGACCAGAAGCTTGCCGATATATGTCCAGCCGGTGGCGGCCGTATGGTCATGGGTTTCGTAGAGCAGGACAACGCCGCCCTCATCGCTCTGGCTGCCCAGCAGCATTTTCCAACGGCCATCCGGTCCCTTGAAGACGTATGGGTCGCGAAAATCGGTGGTCAATCCCTCGTCAAGTGGGCGGTAGGGCAGGATGACGTCGGCATTTCCCGCCGTGATGAGGTCGCTGGAAGTGGCAGTGAGCTGGATCTGCTGTTCCGGGATACGGTCCTGTACCTGCTCGGTGAAAAAGACGCGAATGCCCGGGCCATCGGCAAGCGGGATGGCTGAGCCGGAATACGCACCGCCCCGTTTGTCGGGCCTCGCGGTAAGATCCTCCGAAGGGAACAGGAAGATGGGCATGTGACGCCATCGCAAATAATCCGAAGATACGGCGTGGCCCCAATGCATCGTGTTCCACCGAAGCCCATGGGAATAATGCTGATAAAAGAGATGTGGGCGACCTCCAAACCGGCCGAATCCGTTTGGATCGTTCATCCAGCCAAACGGCGGGCGAAAATGATAGCTGTCAGGGATGTTCGGCGGGGCATTTCCCGGATTGGTGTGGAGAACTGTAATGCCCGTCTCCAGCACGTCGGCCAATGCGAACCAGTAGGCAACTGATATCGAGGTTTGATCGGTGTCGTAGTCGAGTTCGACACTGCCGCCGCCGAAGACGTGAAAAATTCTGAATTCATACTCTTCGGCGTTCGTAACGCTCACCTCGCCGAACTTGCCACGGACATTGGAAAAAGACAGCGATCCCGGAACGTCCGGCTTGGCCGCCTTAAGCCAGATATGAAACGTGGCGTTGACTGGCAGGTCGGCATGCAGGCTTCGAACGGTGTTACCTCCCGCAATCCTTACCTTGACCTGGCTGTCACTCATGAACATGGCTCCGTTCCGTGCGGCGTTCCCGGACAGATAGAGTATCAAACCCGGTTTTCGACCTGGAAATGCGTGGCAGAAGGTTAAGGCTGGATTTTCACTTTGGCAAAGTCATTCCCCGGATCGACAGTTCTTGACTTCAGTCGCTGCGCGGATCGCGCCAGCGCAAGACCTCTCTTTTCCGCGGATTTTAAGCCCTTTCGACCTCGCGGATTTGGCGTCCCTTATGCAGAGGGCGACGCCCAGTTAGCCAGCGCTGTTGACTCTGGCTACCATTGCCAGGACACCTAACCTTCTATGGATTGGCGTATCGCAAACTGTGTCTCAATCTGCGCTGGCTGGCGTCCGGTCACCCACCAGATCACCGACACCACGATGATGGAGACGTAGCCGTCAACAGCATAGTGCCATCCGGTATATACCGAACCGTACATTATTAGGGCTGCGAACATCCAACCGAGAATACCGAGCCAGAGATTGAGAGAAGAAAGCAGATACGCATTCAGTGTGGCAAAGGCGACGTGCATGCTTGGCATGGCCGAGATGCCGCCGCCAAGGTCTGGCCGGCCGCTCTGGTAAGCCGTCAGAAGATATGCGGCGGGCTCCCGCACCATGTGGCTATAGTCGAGACCGTCCATGGCGACCTTGAGTCCGTTGAAGCGGTCCTCGCCAACAAACTGGTGGTAGTAGATCGGCCCGACCGACGCCAGCGCCGAGGCCAAGATGGTGCCGAGGATGCATAACGTCAGCGCTGCTGCCCAGAGATAGCGGATGCGGCCAACCTTGTCCGACCAGAGAGACACGAAAAGCATGGTGCCGAACCATTGGAAAAACCAAATCACCTCATAGCTGTTGAAGACGACGATCGACCACATGCTGCTGTCGAGCCTGTGCGTGAGTTCCCACGGCGCAATCCCGTGCAACCATTCATCCAGATCGGCTAACCAGTTGTCCGCATAGAATGGAACGACGGACGGGATGGCCATCTTGTAGGTAGAGTACGCGGTCAAGCTGGCGAAGAAGAACAGCAGCACCAGCAAACTGCCACGCCAGCGCGCTCGAACCAAATCTATGGCGTAGCGAGTTGGCTCTCCTCGGCCGTAAATAAGCGCGGCAGAACAGACACCGCCCATAAACAAGATCGGAATACCCACGGCGAACTTCTGGGCATAAACCAGGATTAGGTGGAAGAAAGACTGCGGACTTAGTGCAGACGCGCCTGCCACGAAAATTGCTATAAACAAGGCAAGGCGCAACGACCATCTTGTCGATGGACTGTAGTCCCTTACCCCTATAGTTAATGACATACTAATTTACCAAGATGCAAATACGTTATCGGTGGCATTATCAATGTGATAGCGAAGCAAGCTTACCATGCAGTTACTTCGCGCCCCGCCCGTCCGGACCCACTGCCGGGTGGATCGGACCGTCGGTCCTGCGCTATGACTGAAAGCTGAATTTAGGAGGATCTAATGGCCATCGGTCCTGACACCAAAGGTGTCTACACCATCGCCCCGACGCCGTTCGAGGCGGATGGCAAGATCGACTGGGAATCACTTGATTCGATGGTCGATTTCTACGAGCGCTGCGGCGTCGATGGGATGACAATCCTCGGCATCATGGGTGAGGCCCCGAAGCTCGACGCCGGCGAATCGCTCGAGATCGTCAAGCGTATCGTGGCGCGCACCAAGCTGCCGGTCATCGTCGGCGTCTCTGCCCCTGGCTTCGCGGCCATGCGCAGCCTTGCGCGCGCCTCGATGGAGGTTGGCGCGCAGGGCGTGATGATTGCGCCGCCGCCGGCGCTGCGCACCGACGACCAGATCGTCATCTATTTCCGCAACGCATCCGAAGCGGTCGGCGAGGATGTCCCTTTCGTCCTGCAGGACTATCCGCTGACCCTCTCGGTCATCATGACGCCGGCCGTCATCCGCCGCATCGTCACCGACAACCCGGCCTGCTTCATGCTCAAGCACGAGGACTGGCCGGGCCTGGAGAAGATCAGCGCGCTGCGCGGCTTCCAGAAGGACGGCTCGCTGCGGCCGCTGTCCATCCTCACCGGTAATGGCGGCCTCTTCCTCGACTTCGAGATGGAGCGCGGCGCCGACGGCGCGATGACCGGCTATGCCTTCCCCGATATGCTGGTCGATGTGGTGAAATTGTCTGCCGCCGGCGAGCGCGACAAGGCGCACGATCTTTTCGACGCCCACCTGCCCTATCTGCGCTATGAGCAGCAACCCGGCGTGGGACTTGCGGTACGCAAATATGTGATGATGAAGCGCGGCGCCATCGCGTCCGACGCCCAGCGCAAGCCGGCCAGTGCGTTGTCGGCGGCGGCCAGACAAGAAGTCGACTATTTGCTTATGCGGCTGGAAAGTCGCGTCCGCAAACAAGCCTCAGGATAACGCAACCAGCGGGCTATTTGCCGCGCAATCGCATCAACAGATAGCCGCGTGAGCACTTGCGTGAAAAGCGCATTTTTTGCCGAGGATTCCCAATGGCCCGCTTCGCGACACGGTTCGGGTCTTTGAAGCAGCTGGCACTTGATGACGGGTCAACCATGCGGTTAGCGCGCGGAATTCCGCGCCCAACCAGCCGCAGGTTCGCACAGTGTTTCAGCTTGCACAAATAGTCTTGGGAAGAGCTGCAGTGAAACAGAAAATTGCGCAATAAAATAACGGCTTATTGGATAAAGCTGGTGCGGTCGAGAAGACTCGAACTTCCACGGGTTGCCCCACAGCGACCTCAACGCTGCGCGTCTACCAATTCCGCCACGACCGCACGTGGTAGAAGCCGGAACGAACCGGCTCGCGGCGTGTAGCAAATCGTTTCCGGCGAAACAAGGGCGCGTCGTGCATTAATTGCCCCCGGATTCGGCATAAGCCTGCAAAGGTTGGAACGCGCTCGCAACTGGACGTTTCAGCCGATTGCCGCCATATGAAGAGCGACACGAGACACGCCATGACAGAACGCAGCCAGATCGCCACGTCGTTCCTGCCCCTGCCCGGTTCGGCGCCGGTTGAATGGCGGATCGAACCCGGCCTCACCGCCTATCCGGATGCGCTTGCCGTGATGGAGGCGCGTGCCGAAGCGATCCGCAGCGGCACCGCCGGCGAGATGGTCTGGCTGGTCGAGCACCCGCCGCTCTACACCGCCGGCACCAGCGCCCGCATCGAGGACCTGATCGAGCCGGACCGTTTCCCGGTGTTCGCGGCCGGGCGCGGCGGCGAGTACACCTATCATGGGCCGGGCCAGCGGGTCGCTTATGTGATGCTCGACCTGAAGCGGCGGCGCGAGGATGTCCGCGCCTTCGTCGCGGCGCTCGAACAATGGATCATCGGCACGCTCGCCGTCTTCAACGTGCGCGGCGAACGGCGTGAGGACCGCGTCGGAGTCTGGGTGGTGCGGCCGGGTCGCCCCGTCCTGGCCGACGGCTCGCCGGCCGAGGACAAGATCGCCGCCATCGGTATCAGGCTGAGGCGCTGGGTGAGCTTTCACGGCATCGCCATCAATGTCGAGCCGGATCTCAGCCACTTCAGCGGCATCGTGCCGTGCGGTGTACAGGATCACGGCGTCACCAGCCTCGTCGACCTCGGCCTTCCCGTGGGGATGGCCGACCTCGATCTCGCGCTGAAATCCGCCTTCGAAGACATCTTCGGACCCGCGGCGCCTTTGCTTGTCGAAGCGGCCCGCAAGGCTGGTTGAAGTAATGCCCAACGCCTGTGCCAGCTCAAAGCTGGCGCGTTGACCTCACGTAATGCGGCGAGAAAGGCTTACGACATCACGCAACCAACAACGGCAAGTGTCAGGGGATGTGGCTCAACGCTGACGCCCCCCTCTCCCCGTTCTTCACGGGGAGAGGGGGGGTGAGGGGCGGCGCAAGCGATCAAGGACATGCCATAGCCTTTGGCGGCAACAAATCGAAGATCATGCGTTTCGATACAGCGTTCGAGGCGTCCTTCGATCGCAGCCAATATGTTTCAAGCACTTCTTCGCGGTCCTTCAATACGTTGACGTTCCAAAAGCGCAGCATGGACCAACCCTTCGAGACGATGAAGCGATCCCTGATCTGGTCGTACTTGTTGCCGACATGCTGACTGCCATCGATCTCGACAACAAGCTGGCGCTCCCTGCAGGCGAAATCGGCGAAGTAGGAGCCTATCGGAAGCTGGCGCACGAATTTATGGCCGTTCAGTCTGCGGTCACGCAGCTCAAGCCAAAGTGCGCCTTCGGCATCATTGTCTGACTGGCGCAGCCGCCTTGCCCGCTTCGTCGTCTCGATTTCCGGTCCACGCATGGCGCTGCCCCTCACCCTTACCCTCTCCCGTGAAGAACGGGGAGAGGGGGGCGTCAGCGTCGAGCCACGCCTTCAGAAAATCCTCACATCGCGCCGATCCAGATCGCCATGGAAATGAGAAACGTGCTCATGCACACCAGTGACACGACATCCTGAACAAGATCGGTCATAGCGCTCTCCTGTTTTCAGTATGTTCGTATTTTGTTCTGATTTTGTTCGAATGTCAACAACCGCCGTGCGAGCATGCCGCGGAATTTCGGGCGCTCAGTTCGGCAGGGTTAAGGAAAGGTTGAGAGGCGGATTGCCCTGTTTCCGCTGGCTGCGTGTCGGGAAAGTGCAGCCAGACAGCATGCTGAGAATCAAGTCGCCGGGGCGGAGATTCAGGTCAGGCCGGCGTCACCTGAATATCGATACACCTTAAAGCGGAACAACCTTGCCGTCGGCGAGCGTGACGCGACGGTCCATGCGCGAGGCAAGCTCGTGATTGTGGGTGGCGATCAGCGCCGCCAAGCCCGATTGCCGGACCAGCGCTCCCAGTGCCTCGAACACATAGGAGGCGGTGACCGGATCGAGGTTGCCGGTCGGCTCGTCTGCCAGCAGCACCAGCGGCGCATTGGCGACGGCGCGCGCGATGGCGACGCGCTGCTGCTCGCCGCCGGACAATTCGGACGGCCGGTGCTGCGCGCGCTTGCCGATCTGCATGTAGTCGAGCAGTTGCGCCGAACGCTCGGCAGCCTCCTTGCGCGTCAGCCCTTTTATCAGTTGCGGCATCATGATGTTTTCCAGCGCCGTGAACTCCGGCAGCAGGTGATGGAACTGATAGACGAAGCCGACATCGTTGCGGCGGATCGCCGTGCGCTCGTCGTCGGAAAGCCGTCCGCAGGCGCGGCCTGCCAGAATCACGTCGCCGGCGTCTGGCCGCTCCAGCAGTCCGGCGGTGTGCAACAGCGTCGATTTGCCGGTGCCCGAAGGCGCCACCAGCGCCACGATCTCGCCGCGCTTCAGCGAAAAATCGGCACCGTTGAGGATGGTCAGCTTGCGCGGCCCCTGCACATAGTGCCGCTCGACGCTCTTCAGCTCGATAATGGCCTCGGCTATCATTCGTACCTCAGCGCTTCGACCGGATCGAGCCTGGCCGCGCGCCATGCCGGAAACAGCGTCGCCAGGAACGACAGCACCAGCGCCATCAGCACCACCGAGATCGTCTCGCTGGCGTCCATGCGGGCAGGCAACTGGCTCAGGAAGTAGAGCTCGGGGTTGAACAGTCTCTCGCCGGCCAGCCAGGAGAAGAACTGGCGGATGCGCTCGACGTTCAGACAGATGACGACGCCGAGCAGGACGCCGGCGATGGTGCCCACCACTCCGATCGCCGCCCCCGTCATCAGGAAGATACGCAGGATAGCGCCGCGCGTGGCGCCCATAGTGCGCAGGATGGCGATGTCGTGGCCCTTGTCCTTCACCAGCATGATCAGGCCCGAAATGATGTTGAGCGCCGCCACCAGCACGATCAGCGTCAGGATCATGAACATGACGTTGCGCTCCACCTGCAGCGCATCGAAGAACGTCCTGTTGCGTTCTCGCCAGTCGACCATGGTGATCGGCCGCTGCGATGCCTCCTCGACCTGCGGCTTCAGCGCGTCGACATTGTCGGGATTGTCGACATAGATTTCGATCGCCTGGGCCCGGCCATCCATGTTGAAATAGAGCTGCGCTTCCGAGAACGGCATATAGACGATGGAGCTGTCATATTCTGACATGCCGACCTCGAAGATCGCCGTGACCGGATAGCCTTTCATGCGCGGTGTCGTGCCGAGCGGCGTCACATCGCCGTCGGGCGCGATAAGCGTGATGGTGTCGCCGAGCACAAGACCGAGATTGTCAGCCATGCGGCTGCCGATGGCGACGCCCTCGCCTGTGTCGAAGCCTGTGATCGAGCCCTGCTTGATATTGTTGGCGACGATCGAAATCTTGCCCAGATCCTCGCCGCGTATGCCGCGAACCAGCGCCCCCGACCCGCCGCCGATATTGCCTTGCGCCAGCACCTGCCCGTCGATTAGCGGAATGGCGTACTGGACGCCGGGAACGCCGTTGATGCGGCCGGCGACCTGCGCATAGTCCTCCAGCGGCATATCGAGCGGCTGCACGATCAGATGGCCATTGACGCCAAGGATGCGCGTCAGGAGCTCGGCGCGAAACCCGTTCATGACAGCCATCACGACGATCAGCGTGGCGACGCCCAGCATGATGCCGAGGAAGGAGATCGAGGCGATGACGGAGATCACCGTCTCCTTGCGGCGCGAGCGCAGATAGCGCCACGCGACCATGCGTTCGAAAACGGAAAAAGGTCCGGCGGCCGGGGGTTTCGCTACTGCCGCTTCGCTCATGCGGCAAAACCGAAACGTTTCTTCACGTCCTCGATCGGCAGCGTCTCACGCTCGCCAGTCCTGCGGTTCTTGGTCTCGACCTCGCCGGCGGCCACGCCGCGCGGCCCGACGATCACCTGCCACGGCAGGCCGATCAGGTCGGCGGTGGCGAACTTGCCGCCTGGCCGCTGGTCGGTGTCGTCGTAGAGCACGTCCTTGCCGACGGCGACAAACGCCGCATGGAGTTCGTCGCAGACGCGGTCGCAGTCGGCGTCGCCGGCTTTCATGTTGATCAGGCCGATGTCGAAAGGCGCCACCGCCTCCGGCCAGATGATGCCGTTGTCGTCATGGCTGGCCTCGATGATCGCCGCGACCAGCCGCGACGGGCCGATGCCGTAGGAACCCCCGGAGACAAAATGGTCCTTGCCGTCGGGCCCGGTCACCTTGGCGCGCATCGGCTTCGAATACTTGTCGCCGAAATGGAAGATGTGGCCGACCTCGATGCCGCGCGCCGAGACCCGGTCGCTTGGCGCAACCTTCTCCCACGCCGCCTCGTCGTGCATCTCGTCGGTCGCGGCATAGGGCGTCGTCCATGTCTTGACGATGTCGCCGATCGCGTCATCGTTGGAGAAGTCCGTGTCCGCGCCCGGCACAGCAAGAGCGAGATAATCGCGATGGCAATAGACCTGGCTTTCGCCGGTGTCGGCCAGGATGATGAATTCGTGGCTGAGGTCGCCGCCGATCGGCCCGGTGTCGGCACGCATCGGGATTGCCTGCAGCCCCATGCGCGTGAACGTCCTGAGATAGGACACGAACATCCTGTTATAGGCCGCCTTGGCGCCTTCGAAATCGAGATCGAAGGAATAGGCGTCCTTCATCAGGAACTCTCTGCTGCGCATGACGCCGAACCGCGGCCGCACCTCGTCGCGGAATTTCCACTGGATGTGATAGAGATTGAGCGGCAGATCCTTATAGGACTTCACATAGGCGCGGAAAATCTCGGTGACCACCTCCTCGTTGGTCGGCCCGTAGAGCATGTCCCGGTCTTGCCGGTCCTTGATGCGCAGCATCTCCTTGCCATAGTCGTCATAGCGGCCGCTTTCGCGCCACAGCTCGGCGGACTGGATGGTCGGCATCAGGATCTCGAGCGCGCCGGCCCGGTCCTGCTCCTCGCGAATGATCCGGCAGACCTTGTCCAGCACCCTTTTGCCGAGCGGCAGCCAGGAAAAACTGCCTTGCCCCTGCTGGCGGATCATACCGGCGCGTAGCATCAGCCGGTGCGAGACGATTTCGGCCTCGCGCGGATTTTCTTTGAGGATAGGCAGGAAATAGCGCGACAAACGCATGGACTGGTCCGTGAGAGAGAGGATTGCCGCACCGGAATCGGCGCAGCGCAGGCTTGCTTGCCCCGGCTTCATAGCCATTTCATGACGGAATGGAAACCCGCCCCCCAGGGCCCCCATTGCGGCGTCGCAAAGGCGCCGCAGTGCCTCATCCGCCTTGCTGGTCGTTTCGCAAGCAACGCCTGCCACACTATTGTGCACTGCAGCACGAGATTGCTTATTTCCAGGCAAAATTCTGCGTGACATTTTCACCCGCCTTGGTCTAATGTGCCCCGATAACCGAGAGGGCGGAAAGAAATCTGCCCTCCTACGCGGTCAAAGTCTTGGGAGGATGCGATCTAGGCGCGGTTACTCGCTGCCGCCGGACACCGGAAACAGATCGGACGCGTTTAAATTGCAAGGCCTCGTGCCTTGCATTTTTTTTGTGCAATCATTTGGTTAGCAGGACAAATTGCCAAACCACCTTACCTAACGTCGGCACAGCGGGTTCGAAACCTGCATCGGCCTCCGGCCCGGATTGGTGCTCACAATGCAGGATGTGGACAGCCGTGCCCGGCGGTCTAATTTTCGGGGTTCTGGCTGAAATCCGGCACGATGTGCGGGATGTCGTCGATGCCGAGGCCGAGCCCCCTCGTAATGCCATAGAAGATGCCAAGAAGAACCATCGTGGCGATCGTCGTCCGCAGCACGGCGCGCAGCATATGCGGTCCGCGAGGCGCGCTGTGCACCGTGCCCAGCGTCACGTCCTCATCCTCGTCCTGCGTTCTCATGCTGAACGGCAGGACGGCGAACAGGACCACCCACCATGTGATGAAGAACAGGGCGATAAACGAAACCCAGCTCATGCTTGCTCCAGTTCGACCAGCGTGCCGAAGAAATCCTTCGGGTGCAGGAACAGCACCGGCTTGCCATGCGCGCCGGTCTTCGGGTTGCCGTCGCCCAGGACACGGGCGCCGCTGGCCTTGAGGTGATCACGCGCGGCAAGAATGTCGTCGACCTCATAGCAGACATGATGCATGCCGCCCGAGGGGTTCTTCTCAAGAAATGCCGCGATCGGCGAGGCCTCGCCGAGCGGCTCCAGCAATTCGATCTTGGTGTTGCCGACATCGACGAACACCACCGTCACGCCATGCTCCGGCAGCGCCTGCGGCGCGGTCACCCGAGCGCCGAGCGTGTCGCGATAGGCCGCCGTCGCCGCGGCCAGATCCGGCACGGCAAGCGCTACATGGTTCAGGCGTCCGAGCATAGGTTTTCCTTAGGGCAGTAAGGCAATAGGGCAGTATGGGAGTAGGGAAAACTGCTTTCTCCCCCTACTGCCGTACTGCCCTACTCCCCTATGCCCTTACCTTGTGACGAACACCGTCACCAGCGGCTTCTTCCCCCACGCTTCGTTGGCGGCGCCGCGCACGGCGCGGCGCACTGCCTCCTGCACGAGGTCGAGGTCTCTTCGGCGCTGACGGGGGATGGAGTCCACGGCGCCGATTGCCGCATCGATCATCAGGTCTTCCAGGCTGTCGCCGCGGGCATCGGCCTCGGCAACGCCGATTGCGACCAGATCGGGATCGCCGGCGAGCTCATACTTGTCGTCGAGCACAACATTGACCGCGACATGGCCGGCAAAGGACAGCTTGCGCCGGTCACGAATGCCCATCGCCTGGTCGGTGCCGATCAGCCTGCCGTCCTTGTAGATACGACCGAACGGCACCTGGTCGATGATCGTCGCCGCACCGGGATAGAGCCGCAGCATGTCGCCGTCGCGCACCTGCGCCACCTGGCCAATGCCGGACACCGACATCAGCGACCCTTGCGCTACAAGATGCGCCGCCTCGCCATGCACCGGCACGCCGATCTGGGGGCGCACCCATTCATACATCTTGCGCAACTCGCTGCGGCGCGGATGGCCGGAGACATGCACCAGCGCATCGCCGTCCTCGATGATCTTGATGCCGAGATCGATCAGGCGGTTCTTGATCTCGAGGATACCCTTCTCGTTGCCGGGAATGGTGCGCGAGGAAAACACCACCGTGTCGCCTGCCGTCAGCGACACCGATTTCATCTCCTCGCGCGACAGTTTTGCCAAGGCCGCAAGCGGCTCGCCCTGGCTGCCGGTGCAGATGATGACGAGGTTTTCGCGCGGGATGAACCCAAAATCCTCCTCGGCGATGAATTCGGGCAACCCGTCCATATAGCCGAGCTCGCCGGCAACATCGATGACGCGCTTCAGCGAGCGGCCGAGCACCAGACACTGGCGGCCGGCGTCGCGTGCCGCCTTGGCAATGGAGACGATGCGCCCGACATTGGAGGAAAAAGTGGTGACCGCGACACGGCCCTTGGCGCTCTGGATGACGCCTTTGAGGCCCTCGCCAACCGCCACTTCCGACGGCGACTCCCCTTCCCGCAGCGCATTGGTGGACTCGCAGATCAGCGCCAGCACGCCGTTGTCGCCATAGGCTCGGAAGCGGGCCTCGTCGGTCATCGGCCCGATCGTCGGCGCCGGATCGATCTTCCAATCTCCGGTGTGGATGACGGTGCCGGCCGGCGAGGTGATCGCCAGCGACATCGGCTCGGGAATCGAATGCGCGACCGGGATGGCCTCGATCTCGAACGGGCCGACGCTGAACTTTTCGCCGGCGCGGTAGATCGTCACCGGGATCTTCGGTGCGCCCTGCTCGCCCTGGCGCTTGGCTTCCAGCAATCCGGCGCCGAACGGCGTCATCCAGACCGGCGCCTTGAGCTTCGGCCATGTGTCGAGCAGCGCGCCGTAATGGTCCTCATGCGCGTGTGTGATGATGATGCCGCGCAGGTTGGCGACGTTCTCCTCGATGAAGCGCGTGTCGGGCAGCACCAGGTCGACGCCGGGCAGGCTGGCATCGGGAAAGGTGACGCCGACATCGACGACGATCCATTCGCGCGCATGGGCCGGGCCGTAGCCATAGAGAGCGAAGTTCATGCCGATCTCGCCGACGCCGCCGAGCGGCACGAAGACGAGTTCGGCGTTTTCCGCTGTCGCCATGATCTTTCCTTTCCTGGCCGGTCAAGCCAGGCCCTTCAAAACCGGGGCCCGTCAAAACCGGTCCGTCAAATCTGGGCCCGTCAAACCTGGGCCGACGCGACCGCACCGAAATGCACATCGCCGGCGGCGATCGTCAGAACCGAACCCTCATCGTCGCGGATCACGAAACGGCAGTCCTCGTCAATGGTCTCGAACGTGCCGCGCACCACATTACCGTCAATTCTGACAGCAACCTGCCCGCCAAGCCCTGCCGCGCGCGCCAGCCAGCGCCGCCTGACGGCGGAAAGTCCGCGGCCATCATTCCACAGCCGCGCATTCTCGCTCCAGGCATCCGACAGCGCCAGAAACACCGTCTCGGCATCGCAAGCGGCGCCTAGCGCGCTAAGCGATGTCGCGGGATAAGGCAAATCGTCAGGGTATTCCACAACATTGACTCCGATGCCCACCGCCACCGCGAAGCGATCGCCTTTGAGAATCGCCGATTCCAGCAGGATGCCGGCAAGCTTGGCGCCAGAGGCAAGCACATCGTTCGGCCATTTCAGCTCGAAGCGGTTCTTGCCATCGCTGCCGCCGTCGAGGCCGATTGCGATCCTGCCCTTCGGCACGACGGCGTCGAGCGCATCGGCAAGCGCCAGGCCGGCGACGAAGCCGAGCGTCGCGGCCAAGCGAAGTTCGGCATTGGTGACCACCAGCAGCGTCGCCGCCAGATTGCCCTCGGGCGTCGCCCAGACCCGGCCGCGCCGGCCACGGCCGCTTTCCTGTTTTTTTGAAACGACCCAGAGCTTGCCCGGATCCCCCGCCCGCGCCTGGTCCAGCGCCAGCGCATTGGTGGAACCGACCGTGTCATGGGCCTCGAGCCGGAACCCTTCCGACGCCGCTGTTGGAGCCAGCCGAAATGCCATCCCGTCAGAAAAATGTCTTGGCGGCGGCTTCGGCATAGGTGCCGATCGGCCCGCCGATCAGCACGTAGAACAGCACGAAGGCGCCGCAGACGCCGAGCACGACGCGAAGCTCGGTCGCCATCGGCACGAAGCCGCCGACCGGTTCGTCGAACCACATGATCTTGATGATGCGCAGATAATAATAGGCGCCCACTACCGAGGCCAGCACGCCGATGATCGCCAGCGCGTAGAGGTTGGCGTTGATGGCGGCGAGGAACACGTACCACTTCCCCCAGAAGCCGGCGAGCGGCGGGATGCCGGCCAGCGAGAACATCAGGATGGTGAGGATCGTCGCCATGATCGGATTGGTCGACGACAGGCCGGCGAGATCGCTGATCTGTTCGACATTGCCCTCCTCGCGCCGCATGGCGAGGATGAAGGCGAAGGTGCCGAGCGTCATCACCAGATAGATCAGCATGTAGATGGCGACACCCCGCACGCCGGCTTGGCTGTTGGCGGCGAGGCCGACCAGCGCGTAGCCCATATGGCCGATGGAGGAATAGGCCATCAGCCGCTTGATGTTGGTTTGGCCAATGGCCGCGAAGGCGCCGAGCAGCATCGAGGCGATCGAGATGAAGACGATGATCTGCTGCCAGTCGGCCGCTATCGGCTGGAAGGCGTCCATGGTGACGCGCACGATCAGCGCCATCGCCGCCATCTTCGGCGCCGCAGCGAGGAAGGCCGTCACCGGCGTAGGCGCGCCTTCATAGACGTCCGGCGTCCACATGTGGAACGGCACCGCCGATATCTTGAAGGCAAGGCCTGCTAACACGAAGACCAGGCCGAAGACCAGGCCAAGCTGCCGCTCGCCGCCGCCAAGCGCTGCGGCGATCTCCTGGAAGCCGGTGTTGCCGGTGTAGCCGTAGACGAGGCTGATGCCGTAAAGCAGCATGCCCGACGACAGCGCGCCGAGGACGAAATATTTTAACCCCGCCTCGGTCGAGCGCAGATTGTCCCGGTTGATCGCCGCCAGCACGTAGATTGCCAGCGACTGCAGTTCGAGGCCGAGATAAAGCCCGATCATGCCGTTGGCCGAGATCATCAGCATCATGCCGAGCGTGCACAGCAGGATCAGCACCGGATACTCGAACTTGTCGAAATGCTCCGCCTTGGCGAAGCGCATCGACATGACCAGCGTCACCGCCGAGCCGATCAGCGCCAGCACCTTCATGAAGCGGGCGAAGGGATCCTGGACGAAGGCTTCGCCGTAAGCGTTGCCCTGCCCGGTGGAAAAGATCGTCCAGACGCCGGCAACCACCAGGACGGCGACGGCAAGGCCGCTCACCGTGGTGGTGGTGTTGGCGCGCGAATAGGCGCCGAGCATCAGCAGCGCCAAGGCGCCGACGGCAAGGATAAGCTCTGGTGTCGACAGCGACAGGCTGGAGAGTAGGTCCGGCGTCATGGTTCGCAAACCTCTCGGGTCAGTTCGCCGCCGCGGTCTGCGCGGTGTCGATGGATGCGGTGACATTGGTGACGAGCGCCTTGACCGATGCGGCGGTCGCGTCGAAGACCGGCGCCGGGTAGACGCCGAAGAAGATGACCAGCACGGCCAGCGGGTAGATGATCACCTTCTCGCGCGTCGACAGGTCGAGCAGGCCTTTCAGGCTGTCCTTGGTCAGCGCGCCGAAGATCACCCGGCGATAGAGCCAGAGCGCATAGGCCGCCGACAGGATGACGCCGGTGGCGGCGAAGAACGCCACCCAGGTGTTGACCCGGAACACCCCAAGCATGGTCAGGAACTCGCCGACGAAGCCGCTGGTGCCGGGCAGGCCGACATTGGCCATGGTGAAGATCATGAACACGGTTGCGTATTTCGGCATGTTGTTGACCAGCCCGCCATAGGCGTCGATGTCGCGCGTGTGCATGCGGTCGTAGATGACGCCGACGCAGAGGAACAGCGCGCCGGAGACCAGGCCGTGCGACAGCATCTGGAAGATCGCCCCCTGGACGCCTTCCTGGTTCATCGCGAAGATGCCCATGGTGACGAAGCCCATATGGGCGACCGACGAGTAGGCGATCAGCTTCTTCATGTCCTCCTGCATCAACGCCACGAGCGAGGTGTAGATGATGGCGACGACGGACAGTGCGAAGACGAGCGGCGCAAACATCTCCGAGGCGATCGGAAACATCGGCAAGGAGAAGCGCAGGAAGCCATATCCGCCCATCTTCAGCAGGATGGCGGCCAGGATCACCGAACCGGCCGTCGGCGCCTCGACATGGGCGTCCGGCAGCCAGGTGTGCACCGGCCACATCGGCATCTTCACGGCGAAGGAGGCGAAAAAGGCGAGCCATAGCCAGGTCTGCATGGAGGCCGGGAAGTTGTGCGTCAGGAGCGTCGGGATGTCGGTGGTGCCGGACTGGAAGAACATCGCCATGATGGCGAGCAGCATCAGCACCGAGCCGGCCAGCGTGTAGAGGAAGAACTTGAACGAGGCGTAGACGCGCCGCTTGCCGCCCCATACGCCGATGATGATGAACATCGGGATCAGGCCGGCTTCGAAAAAGACGTAGAACAAGACGATGTCGAGTGCGCAGAACACGCCGATCATCAGCGTCTCCAGCAGCAGGAATGCGATCATGTAGGCCTTGACGCGCTTCTCGATCGATTCCCACGAAGCCAGGATGCAGAGCGGCATCAGGAAAGTGGTCAGGATGACGAACAGCATGGAGATGCCGTCGACACCCATATGGTAGGAGATGCCGGAATCCAGCCAGGCAAACTTCTCGACGAACTGAAAGGCAGGCTCCGAATTGTCGAAGCCGGTCCAGATGAACAGCGAAACCACGAAGGTAAACGTCGTCGTAAACAGCGCGATGGCGCGGATGTTGCGGCGCGCATTTTCGCTGTCGTCACGGACGAACAGGATGAGCAGCACACCAACCAGCGGCAGGAAGGTGACCAGCGAGAGGATCGGCCAGGCGGTCATCAGAGCATCATCCAGGTGACGAATGCGGCAACGCCGATCAGCATGGCGAAGGCATAATGATAGAGATAGCCGGTCTGCAGCTTGACGACCCGGTTGGTCACGTCGACGACGCGCGCCGAAACGCCGTCAGGACCAAGCCCGTCGATGACGGTGCCGTCGCCGGTCTTCCATAGAAAGTGCCCCAGGCGTTTTGCCGGCCGCACGAAAAGCAAGTCGTAGAGCTCGTCGAAAAACCACTTGTTGAGCAGAAAGGCGTAGAGCCCGCGATGCTGCGCCGCCAAATTCTTCGGCATCTCCGGCGCGCGGATATAGAATTGCCAGGCAATCGCAAAGCCGATCAGCATGGCGACAAACGGCGCCAGCTTCACCCACAACGGCACTTCGTGAATGTCGTGCAGGATGTGGTTCTCCGGCAGCGTGAACAGCGACGCCCTCCAGAACTCGGCATAGCCCTCGCCGATGAAGGCGCCATGGAAGATCACGCCGGCGAACAGCGCGCCCGCCGCCAGGATGTACAGCGGCACCAGCATGACCGGCGGCGATTCATGGACATGGTGCATGACCTCGTGGCTCGCCCGCGGCTGACCGTGGAAGGTCATGAAGATCAGCCGCCAGGAATAGAAGCTGGTGAAGCAGGCGGCGACGACCAGCAGCACAAAGGCAAGGCCGGCGACCGGATTGTGCGCGGCAAAGGCGCTTTCGATGATCGCGTCCTTGGAGAAGAAGCCGGCGGTGCCGATCACCGTCACCGGAATGCCGACGCCGGTCAGCGCCAGCGTACCGATCACCATCATCCAGTAGGTCTTCGGAATGAGCGTTCTGAGGCCGCCCATCCTGCGCATGTCCTGCTCGTCGGAGACGGCGTGGATCACCGAGCCGGACCCGAGGAACAGCAGCGCCTTGAAGAAGGCATGCGTGAACAGATGGAAGATCGCCGCGCCATAGGCGCCGACACCAAGCGCCACGAACATGTAGCCGAGCTGCGAGCAGGTCGAATAGGCGATGACGCGCTTGATGTCGTTCTGGACGAGGCCGACGGTCGCCGCGAAGAAGGCGGTGAAGGCGCCGATGAAGGTGACCACGATCAGCGCTGAATGCGACAGTTCAAACAGCGGCGACAGCCGCGCCAGCATGAACACGCCGGCCGTCACCATGGTGGCGGCATGGATGAGCGCCGAGACAGGCGTCGGCCCTTCCATGGCGTCCGGCAGCCAGGTGTGCAGCGGCACCTGTGCCGACTTGCCCATGGCGCCCATGAACAACAGCAGGCAGACGACGGTCATCGCAGCCTGCTTGTCGAGGGCATAACCGAGGAATGTCAGCACGGCTGCGCCCCCGGGGGCGCCTTCGGCCGGAATGAACGTCGCCGCATTGGCGAAGATGGTGCCGAGATTGACCGAGCCGAACAGCACGAACACACCGAAGATGCCGAGCGCGAAGCCGAAATCGCCGACGCGGTTGACGATGAAGGCCTTGATCGCGGCGGCATTGGCCGACGGCTTCTTGTACCAGAAGCCGATCAGCAGGTAGGAGGCGAGACCGACGCCTTCCCAGCCGAAGAACATCTGCACGAGGTTGTCGGCCGTCACCAGCATCAGCATGGCGAAGGTGAACAGCGACAGATAGGCGAAGAAGCGCGGCCGGTTCGGGTCGTGATGCATGTAGCCGATCGAGTAGACGTGGACCAGCGCCGAAACCGTGTTGACGACAACCAGCATCACCACCGTCAGCGTGTCGATGCGCAGCGCCCATGCGGCCTCCAACCCGCCCGACTGGATCCAGCGCAGCACCGGCACGGTGAACACCTCGCCCTCGCCGAAGCCGACGGCGAAGAAGGCGACCCACGACAGCACGGCTGATATCACTAGGAAGCCGGAGGTGATGTATTCGGAAGCCTTGGCGCCGAGCGACGTGCCGAACAGGCCGACGATCAGGAAGCCGAGCAGAGGAAGGAAGACGATGGCCTGATACATGGTGGTTTCCGTCAACCCTTCATCATGTTCACGTCTTCGACCGCGATCGAACCGCGGTTGCGGAAGAAGACGACGAGAATGGCGAGGCCGATGGCGGCTTCAGCCGCTGCGACCGTCAGCACGAACAGTGCGAACACCTGTCCGACGAGGTCGCCGAGCGCTGCCGAGAAGGCAACGAAATTGATGTTAACCGCGAGCAGGATAAGCTCGATCGACATCAGGATGACGATGATGTTCCTGCGGTTGAGGAAGATGCCGAACACGCCGAGCGTAAACAGGATCGCCGATACGGTCAGATAATGCGCGATGCCGACGACCATCTCAGATTCCTTCGCCCGTCTTGACCTTGCGGATTTCCATTCCCGTTGCCGGCGTGCGGCCGACCTGGGCTGATATCGACTGCCGTTTGATGCCCGGCTTGTGGCGCAGCGTCAGCACGATGGCGCCGATCATGGCGACCAGCAGCACCAGGCCAGCAATCTGGAAATAGTAGAGGTAGTCCGTGTAGAGGATGTCGCCGAGCGCTGCCGTGTTCGAGCGCGCGGCAAGGTCGGGAATGGGTTTCGAAACCGTCGCGGCCAGTTGCGGCGCGAATGTATAGCCGCCGAGCACCACGATCAGCTCAGCCGCCAGGATCAGCCCGACCAGCGCGCCGATCGGCGCGTATTGCAGGGCGCCTTCCTTCATTTCGGCGAAATCGACGTCGAGCATCATGACGACGAACAGGAACAGCACCATGACCGCGCCGACATAGACGACGAGCAGGATCATCGCCAGGAACTCGGCGCCGGTCAGCATGAACAGGCCGGCGGCATTGAAGAAGGTCAGGATCAGGAACAGCACCGAATGCACGGGATTGCGCGCCGAAATGACCATGAACGCCGACGCCACCGCGACAAAGGCAAAGAGGTAGAAAAAGGCCGCCTCTAGTCCATTCAGCATGGGTTCCCTCGGGTTCCTGTCGGACCGGCTTTCGCCCTGTCCGCTGTCTGGCTTCGTTCCGCCTCCGGTGCCGAAGCCGCGTGTTCCTTAAACGAGGCCCTTCGCCTCGTCCATGCGTCATTCCGTTTCCTTCTCCCCGTTCACGGGGAGAAGGTGGCCCGAAGGGCCGGATGAGGGGCAGGGCTGAATTTCGTGACGTTGGCGCCGCCCCTCATATGGCTGCCCGCATCATATTCCCGGGAAGGGGGTGGTGCGGGGCGCCCCCGGGGCGGCTGGTGGCCCAGGGCTGAATTGCGTGACGTTGGCGCCGCCCCTCATCTGCCTGCCGGCATCTTCTCCCCGTGAACGGGGAGAAGAGAGCTGCCCTATCGGTACGGCGCGTCCAGCGAGATGTTGCGCGCCAGTTCGCGCTCCCAGCGGTCGCCATTGGCCAGGAGCTTGTCCTTGTCGTAATAAAGTTCCTCGCGCGTCTCGGTCGCGAATTCGAAATTCGGCCCCTCGACGATGGCGTCGACCGGGCAGGCCTCCTGGCAGAAGCCGCAATAGATGCACTTCACCATATCGATATCGTAACGCACGGTGCGGCGGGTGCCGTCGTTGCGGCGCGGGCCGGCCTCGATGGTGATCGCCTGCGCCGGGCAGATCGCCTCGCACAATTTGCAGGCGATGCAGCGTTCCTCGCCGTTCGGATAGCGGCGCAGCGCATGCTCGCCGCGGAAGCGCGGGCTGGTCGGCCCCTTTTCGTGCGGATAGTTGATCGTCTCCTTCGGCGCGAAGAACTGGCGCATCGACAGGAAGAAAGCGCTGACGAAGTCCTGCAGGAGCAGCGACTTAGCGGCTTGGGCTAGAGCGGACATCACGCAAACCCCGTGATCTTGAGGAACGCGGCGACAATCACCACCATCGCCAGCGAGATCGGCAGGAAGACCTTCCAGCCGAGCCGCATCAGCTGGTCGTAGCGGTAACGCGGCACGAAAGCCTTCACCATCGAGATCATGAAGAACACCAGGCAGACCTTGAGCACGAACCAGATCAGCCCCGGCACCCAGGTGAAGGGAGCGAAGTCGAAGGGCGGCAGCCAACCGCCGAGGAACAGGATGGTGGCCAGCGCGCACATCAGCACGATGGCGACATACTCGCCGAGGAAGAACAGCAGGAACGGCGTCGACGAATATTCGACCATATGGCCGGCAACGAGTTCCGATTCGGCTTCCACAAGGTCGAAAGGCGGGCGGTTCGTTTCGGCCAGCGCCGAGATGAAGAAGATGACGAACATCGGGAACAGCGACAGCCAATGCCAGTCGAGGAAGGTGTTGGGCAGGCCGACCCGGGTGCCCAGCCCATCCTGCTGCGACAGCACGATATCGGACAGGTTGAGCGAGCCGACGCAAAGCAGCACGGTGACGATGACGAAACCGATCGAGACTTCGTAGGACACCATCTGCGCCGCCGAGCGCAGCGCGCCAAGGAACGGGTATTTCGAGTTAGACGCCCAGCCGCCCATGATCACGCCATAGACCTCGAGCGAGGATATGGCGAAGACATAGAGGATGCCGACATTGACGTTGGCGATCGCCCAGCCCTCATTGACCGGAATCACCGCCCAGGCCGAGATCGCCAGCACCGCCGAAACCAGCGGCGCCAGCAGAAAAACGCCCTTGTTGGCGCCGGACGGAATCACCGGCTCCTTGAATACGAACTTCAGAAGGTCGGCGAAAGCCTGCAGCGTGCCCCATGGGCCGACGACGTTCGGACCGCGGCGCAGCTGCACCGCCGCCCAGATCTTGCGGTCCGCGTAGAGGATGTAGGCGACGAAGATCAACAGCACGACGATCAGCACGACCGACTTCAGCAGGATGAGCAGCGCCGGCAGCACGTAAAAGGAGAAGAAGGTGTCCATGCTTATTCCGCCGCCTGCCTGAAGCCGTTTTTCGCCAGCGCCGAGCATTCCGCCATCACCGCGGAAGCCCGCGCGATCGGATTGGTCAGGTAGAAATCCTTGACCGGCGAGGTGAAGCTGCCCTTGTTAAGCCGCCCGCCGAGCTTCGCCACCTTGGCGATTTCGTCAGCGTTGCCGGCCGCGACCTGGTCGATGCGGGCGAGATGCGGGTATTCGCCATAGAGTTTTGCCCGAAGCTGCGGCAGTGAATCGAACGACAGCTTCTTGCCCAGTACATCAGACAGCGCCCGCAGGATCGCCCAGTCCTCACGCGCATCGCCCGGTGCGAAGCCGGCACGGTTGGTCTGCTGCACGCGGCCCTCGGTGTTGACGTAGGTGCCCGACTTTTCAGTATAGGCGGCGCCCGGCAGGATGACGTCGGCGCGGTGCGCGCCGTGGTCGCCATGCGTGCCGATATAGGCGACGAAAGCGCCGCCGATCTCGGCCATGTCGAGCTCGTCGGCGCCGAGCAGGAACAGCACGTCCATATCGCCCAGCATGCCGGCGACACTCTTGCCGCCCTCGCCCGGCACAAAACCGACATCGAGACCGCCGACACGCCCCGCCGCAGTGTGCAGCACGGCAAAGCCGTTCCAGTCAGCTCTCGCGGCATTGACGGCCAGGCTGAGCTTCGCCGCCTGGCCGAGCACGGCCGTGCCATCTGGACGTGCCAAGGCTCCTTGGCCGACGATAACAAGCGGATGCGTCGCCTTCTTCAGCACCTGGAAGAAATTGCCGTTGCCATCGGCCAGATCCTTCAGCGATTCCGTTCCGGCGCCGAGCTGCTCATAGTCGTAGCGCGTATCGCCGACATCGCCGATGACGCCGACCGGCAGGTTGCCGACCCGCCAGCGCTTGCGGATGCGGGCGTTGAGCAAGGATGCCTCGAAGCGCGGATTGGCGCCGATGATCAGCACAGCGTCGGCCTGCTCGATGCCCTCGATGGTCGGGTTGAAGATATAGCTTGCCCGGCCGAGCAACGGATCGAGCGCGGCACCATCCTGGCGGCAGTCGGTGTTCTTCGAGCCGAGCGAGGCCATCAGCAGCTTCAGCGCATAGATCTCCTCGACCGCGGCAAGATCGCCTGATATGGCGCCGATCTTGTCGGGTGCGGTACTCGACACCGCTTCCTTGATCACGGAGAAAGCCTCGGCCCAGCTTGCCGGGGCCAGCTTGCCGTTCTTGCGTACGTATGGCCGGTCGAGGCGCTGGGTGCGCAAGCCGTCCCAGATGAAGCGGGTCTTGTCGGAAATCCACTCCTCGTTCACCGCCTCGTTGGTGCGCGGCAGGATGCGCATCACCTCGCGGCCTCTCGAATCGACACGGATCGCCGAGCCGACGGCATCCATCACGTCGATTGATTCGGTCTTGGTCAGTTCCCACGGCCGAGCCTGGAAGGCGTAGGGTTTGGAGGTCAGCGCACCGACCGGGCAAAGGTCGATGACATTGCCCTGCAGTTCCGAGGTCATCGCGCTTTCGAGATAGGTGGTGATCTCGGCGTCCTCGCCGCGGCCGATCAGGCCTAGCTCGGATATACCGGCAATTTCGGTGGTGAAGCGAACGCAGCGCGTGCAATGGATGCAGCGGTTCATGATCGTCTTGACCAGCGGCCCGATATACTTGTCTTCGACCGCCCGCTTGTTCTCGTGATAGCGCGAGGAATCGACGCCGAACGCCATCGCCTGGTCCTGCAGGTCGCACTCGCCGCCCTGGTCGCAGATCGGGCAATCCAGCGGATGGTTGATCAGCAGGAATTCCATCACGCCTTCCCGGGCCTTCTTGACCATCGGCGTGTTGGTGAAGATTTCCGGTGTTTCGCCATTCGGGCCGGGGCGCAGATCGCGCACGCCCATGGCGCAGGACGCCTGCGGCTTGGGCGGCCCGCCCTTCACCTCGATCAGGCACATGCGGCAATTGCCGGCGATCGACAGCCGCTCATGGAAGCAGAAGCGCGGCACTTCCGCGCCGGCGTCCTCGGCTGCCTGCAGCAGCGTGTAGTGGTCGGGTACAGTAATCTCTTTCCCGTCGACCTTGAGCTTTGCCATGTCGTCTCAAACCCCTGCGGACATTCCGCAATCTTTCTTTCCGGGCGGAGCCGAAACCGCGCCCGGCATTGAATTCAATGTTTGGCCGCGGCCAGCACCGCCGCCTGGCCAAGCCAATTGTCGCGACCGATGCGGCCCTTGAACGACAGATAATCGTCGACCCAGGCGATCTCTTCCGGCGTCCATGCCGCAATCTGGCCGTAAGTCCAGATGCCCAAGCCGTTCAGCACCTCTTCCAGCTTCGGCCCGATGCCCGATATCGCCTTGAGGTCGGCCGGATTTTCCGGGCGATCCATGGCCTTGGGCTGCTTGAAATCCTCGGGCATCAACCCGGCCGCGGCGGCAGCCGCATCCACCACGCTCGGTGCATCATCCATGCTGTTCGCCGCTATGTCATTCACGTCCCTGGCGAAGGACTTCGCCTCGGCGATCAAGGTTTTCGTCGCCGCCCGCGCCTTGGTCGAGGAGCTTGTCCCTGTTTCCGAAAAGCGTTCGATCCTGGCATCGAAATCGTCGACCATCGGCTGGAAGAGCCGCTGCGAGGCCTCGGCTGCGCCCGAGAGCACGCCCATCCACACCCCAAAGGCATGATTGGCAAGCCCGATGCCAAGCGCCGACATCGCTGCCGCACCCGCGACAGGGTGCGCCAAGAGATTGACGGCGCTGGCCATCTCCTTCGGCATCATCCTGGTCAGGTCCTGGCTCATCTTCTCGAACGGATCCAAATCTGGCATCAAATAATCGGGTCTCGAATTCAGCGACATGGGTGGTCTCCTGGTCGTTTCTTCCGTATGCCCCGGGCCTGTTTCCTCAAATCGGGCCCTTGCCCGTATTTCAGATCGGGCACTTGCCCGCATTCCAATCGGGCATTCGCCCTTCTTTCAAATTCTTGTCTATTCCGCCGCCACCATCACCGGCTCAGCCCGGTGCGCATTGCGAGAAAACTCGTCGATACGCCGCTCCACCTCGCCGCGGAAATGCCGCATCAGGCCCTGGATCGGCCACGCCGCCGCATCGCCCAGCGCGCAGATCGTGTGGCCTTCGACCTGTTTGGTCACGTCGAGCAGCATGTCAATCTCGCGCTTCTGCGCCTCGCCGCGTACCAGCCGCTCCATCACCCGCCACATCCAGCCGGTGCCTTCGCGGCACGGCGTGCACTGGCCGCAGCTCTCGTGCTTGTAGAAGTAGGAAAGCCGGGCAATCGCCTTCACGACATCGGTCGATTTGTCCATGACGATGACAGCCGCCGTGCCGAGACCCGATTTCAGGTCGCGCAGCGCATCGAAATCCATCGGCGCGTCGATGATCTGCTCCGCCGGCACCAGCGGCACCGAAGCGCCGCCCGGAATGACCGCCAGCAGATTGTCCCAGCCGCCGCGAATGCCGCCGCAATGCGTTTCGATCAGCTCGCGGAACGGGATCGACATCGCCTCTTCGACGGTGCACGGAGTGTTGACGTGGCCCGAAACGCAGAACAGCTTGGTGCCGACGTTGTTGGGCCGGCCGAAGGACGAGAACCAGGCCGCGCCGCGGCGCAAAATGGTCGGCGCCACCGCGATCGACTCGACATTGTTGACCGTCGTCGGGCAGCCATAGAGGCCGACATTGGCCGGAAACGGCGGCTTCAGCCGCGGCTGACCCTTTTTGCCTTCGAGGCTTTCGAGCAGCGCCGTTTCCTCGCCGCAGATATAGGCGCCGGCGCCATGATGCATGTAGATGTCGAAATCGTATCCGGACGTGTTGTTCTTGCCGATCAGCTTGGCCGCATAGGCCTCGTCGATAGCGCGCTGCAGCGCCTCGCGCTCGCGGATGAACTCGCCGCGCACATAGATGTAGGCGGCGATCGCGCCCATGGCGAAGCCGGCGATCAGGCAGCCTTCGACCAGCGTGTGCGGGTCATGGCGCAAAATGTCGCGGTCCTTGCAGGTGCCGGGTTCGGATTCGTCGGCGTTGACGACGAGATAGCTCGGCCGGCCGTCGCTCTGCTTGGGCATGAACGACCACTTTAGCCCGGTCGGGAAGCCGGCGCCGCCGCGGCCGCGCAGGCCTGATGCCTTCATCTCGTTGACGATCCAGTCGCGCCCCTTGGCGATGATGCCGGGCGTGTTGTCCCAGGCGCCGCGCGCCATCGCGCCGGCCAGCGACTTGTCGAAGCGGCCGTAGATGTTGTTGAAGATGCGGTCTCTGTCCTGAAGCATTGTTCGTTCCTCAGACCGGTTTCTTGCCGAAGACGCGGATATATTCGGCGACCCCGCCCGTGGCGAGCGCCTTGGCCTGCTTGACCCAGTCTTCGCGCTCGATGCGGCCACGGAGACTGAGATAGCCGTCGACCCATTCGCGCTCGGCCTTCTTCCAGGACGCGACTTGCGCGTAAGTGAAGATGCCAAGCGAATGCAGGATACCTTCGGTTCTCGGGCCGACGCCTGAGATCAGCTTGAGATCGTCGACCAGTGCCGGCTTTGCGATGCCGGCCGGACGGTTCTTGTCTTCGAGCGAAGGCTTGGCAGGCTTGGCGGTTTTTTTGCCGGCAACGCCGAACGGCGCTTCCTTCAACTCCGGCGCCTTGAAAGCAGCCGCCGGCTCAGCCTTGGTCTTGGGACCGCTGCGCTGTTTTGAAACCTTTTCGACTTCCGGCGCCGCCTTATTGGCATTGGCCGCCGAATGCCGCGGCGCGGCGACGCTCGCCGCCTTTTCCGTCTCTGGTGCGACCTTTGCAGGAGAAGGCGTCTCCAGCGTCGGGCTGGTTTCGGGCGCATCGGTCTTCGGCTTGCTGGCTTTCGACGGCGCGACCGGGGCCGCCGGTGCCTGTGCGGCCGGAGCCGCCGGCGTCGCGACAATTGCCGCTGGTGCTGCCGCCCTGGCGACCTTGGCACCCGCCTTGGCTTCCCTGTCGCGGGTCGTCTTCAGGATTGACTTTTCGCTCTTCAGCGTCGTCAGACCGGTGATCGGCTCGGAGGTGATGCGGCCGTTCTGCGGCCCCGGCGTCACCGAGGCGCCCTTGCCGGCAGCATAGAGGTCGATGATCTCGGCAAGGCGCTCCGGCGTCAGGTCCTCGAACGTATCTTTGAAAATCATCACCATCGGCGCGTTGACGCAGGCGCCGAGGCATTCCACTTCTTCCCACGACAGCGTGCCCTTGTCGTTGGTATGAAACTGGTCGTGATGGATCTTCGACCGGCACACGTCCATCAGCGCTTCCGAGCCGCGCAGCATGCAGGGCGTGGTGCCGCAGACCTGGATATGCGCGCGGGTGCCGACCGGATTGAGCTGGTACTGCGTGTAGAAGGTCGCGACTTCGAGCCCCCTGATGTAGGGCATGCCGAGCATGTCGGAGATCGTCTCGATCGCCGCCTTGGTCACCCAGCCTTCCTGCTCCTGCGCCAGCATCAGCAAGGGGATGATCGCGGACTGCTCGCGGCCCTTCGGATACTTCTTGATCCATTGCTTCGCCGCTGCCGCATTCGCCCGGTTGAAGGCGAAGGCGGCTGGCTGGAGGCTGGCTTCTGCGAGACGGCGGACTGACATTTAGCGATCGACCTCACCAAACACGATGTCGAGGGAGCCGAGAACGGCGGTGACGTCGGCCAGCATGTGGCCGCGGCACAAGAAATCCATGGCTTGCAGATGGGCGAAGCCGGGCGCGCGCAGCTTGCAGCGGTAAGGCTTGTTGGTGCCGTCGGAGACTAGGTAGACGCCGAACTCGCCCTTCGGCGCTTCGACCGCCGCATAGACCTCGCCGGCCGGCACGCGGTAGCCTTCGGTGTATAGCTTGAAGTGATGGATCAGCGCTTCCATCGAGCGCTTCATCGCGGCGCGCTTCGGCGGCACCACCTTGCCGTCGAGGTTCGACACCGGACCCGTGCCCTCCTTGCCGAGCAGCAGGTCGACGCACTGGCGCATGATTTTCGCCGACTGGCGCATTTCTTCCATGCGCACGAGGTAACGGTCGAAGCAGTCGCCGTTCTTGCCGATCGGAATGTCGAAATCCATCTCGGCATAGCATTCGTAAGGCTGCGATTTGCGCAGATCCCAGGCGACGCCGGAGCCGCGCACCATGACGCCCGAAAAGCCCCAGGCCCAGGCGTCGGCCAGCGAGACGGTGCCGATGTCGACATTGCGCTGCTTGAAGATGCGGTTGCCGGTGAGCAATGCGTCGAGATCGTCGACCGATTTCAGGAATGGGTCGATCCACTTGCCGATATCCTCGACCAGCTGCTGCGGCAGGTCCTGGTGGACGCCGCCGGGCCGAAAATAGGCCGCATGCATGCGCGAGCCGCTGGCCCGCTCATAGAACACCATTAGTTTTTCGCGCTCGACGAAGCCCCACAGAGGCGGCGTCAGCGCGCCGACATCCATCGCCTGCGTCGTCACATTGAGAATGTGCGACATGATGCGGCCGATCTCGCAATAGAGCACGCGGATCAGCTGGCCGCGCTTCGGCACCTCGATCCCAAGCAGCCGCTCTGCGGCCAGCGCGAAGGCATGCTCCTGGTTCATCGGCGCGCAGTAATCGAGACGGTCGAGATAAGGCACCGCCTGCAGATAGGTTTTGGCTTCGATCAGCTTTTCAGTGCCGCGATGCAACAGCCCGATATGCGGATCGACGCGATCGACGACTTCGCCGTCCAACTCAAGAACCAGCCTCAAAACACCATGCGCTGCAGGGTGTTGAGGTCCAAAGTTGATGTTAAAATTACGGACGGAGGTCTCAGCCATTCTGGCGTCTCAATTCGTCTTGGCTTTCTCGTCGCCTGGAAGGACGTAATCCGTCCCCTCCCAAGGGCTGAGAAAATCGAAATTGCGGAATTCCTGCTTGAGCTCGACCGGCTCGTAGATGACCCGCTTGGCCTCGTCGTCGTAGCGCACCTCGACGAAACCGGTCAGCGGGAAATCCTTGCGCAGCGGATGACCCTCGAAGCCGTAATCAGTAAGAATCCGCCGCAGGTCGGGATGGCCCGAAAACAGCACTCCATAGAGATCGTAGGTTTCGCGTTCGAACCAGTCGGCGCCGGGATAAACGCCGGTGATCGACGGCACCACCGTCTCCTCGTCGGCCTGGACCTTGATGCGTATGCGAATATTCTGCTTCGGCGACAGCAGGTGATAGACGACGTCGAAGCGCTTGGCCCGCGATGGATAATCGGCGCCGCAGACGTCGATGATCGAGATGAACTGGCATTTTGGATCGTCGCGCAGGAAGCTCACCACCTCGATCAGATCGTGCGGCTCGACCGAGATGGTGAGTTCGCCATAGGCAAACACCGCATCGCCGATCCGGCCGCTCAGCTTCTCGCCGAGATAGGTCGAGAGTTCATTCAGGCTCATCATCCCGCTCACCGCTCGATCGTGCCGGTGCGGCGGATCTTCTTTTGCAACAGAAGGATGCCGTAGAGCAGCGCTTCCGCACTCGGCGGACAGCCGGGCACGTAGATGTCGACGGGCACGACGCGATCGCAGCCGCGCACCACCGAATAGGAATAGTGATAGTAGCCGCCGCCATTGGCGCAGGAGCCCATCGAGATGACGTAGCGCGGCTCCGGCATCTGATCGTAGACCTTGCGCAGCGCCGGCGCCATCTTGTTGGTCAGCGTACCGGCGACGATCATGATGTCGGACTGGCGCGGAGACGCGCGAGGAGCAACACCGAACCTCTCCGAGTCATAGCGCGGCATCGAGGTGTGGATCATTTCGACCGCGCAGCAGGCGAGACCGAAAGTCATGAACATCAGCGAGCCGCTGCGGGCCCAGGTGATCAGCGCCTCGGTTGAGGTGACGAGAAAACCCTTGTCGGCCAGTTCGTTGTTGATCTCGAGGAAGAATGGATCATTCGCCCCCACCGGCTTTCCGGTGCTGGGATCGAGAATGCCCTTCGGCTTCGGCGCGACGAGCGTGCCGGAATTGTCGCTCAATCCCATTCCAGCGCTCCTTTCTTCCATTCATAGGCAAAGCCGATGGTCAGCACCGCCAGAAACACCATCATCGACCAGAATCCGAGCATGCCGATCTGGCTGAAAGACACTGCCCACGGAAACAGGAAGGCCACTTCCAGATCGAAGATGATGAACAGGATCGACACCAGATAGAAGCGGATGTCGAACTTCATGCGGGCGTCGTCGAACGAGTTGAAGCCGCATTCATAGGCGGAAAGCTTTTCCGGATCTGGGTTGCGGTAGGCCACCAGGAAGGGTGCGGCAAGCAGCGCCAGGCCGACAACCAGCGCCACGCCGATGAACAGGACGATGGGCAGGTACGAACTCAACAATGCGTTCATGCTGCAGCTTTCCGTTGGCGGCCAATCCACTCTGATTACAGCACCGGACCCACTTGCGGAAGCGTGACAGTTTAACCACTGAACCGTTTTAGGAGGCTCTATGCTGCAACGCGGCGAGGGTTAGCGCAGCGCTTTCGGCGAAGCAAGTCAAACCTTGTTCAAAACACGGTGCTGGACGGCATATGCGGATAAACTGGTCCGATCTGCTCCTGTTTGATTTCCTTCACTTTACTCCACTTTTCTCTCCTGACATAGATGCCGCCAAAACCCTGCTAGCATGGCCGGAATCATCGTCCCAACCTTTGGCCGAACGCCAACAGAGTGCCGTCTGCATGAAGGAAAAAATCTCGCTCGCCATGGCCCGGCGCATCGCGCTTGCCGCACAGGGGTTTGCCGATCCTCGCCCTAACAGCACGCCTGATCGCCGCCATCTGGCCCGTGTGCTTGGGCGTACCGGCCTGCTGCAGATCGATTCCGTCAGTGCGGTGGTGCGCGCCCATTATATGCCGCTCTATTCGCGGCTTGGCCCCTACCCGCTTGCGCTGCTCGACAACGCCGCCGTGACGCGCAAGCGCAAAGTCTTCGAATATTGGGCGCATGAGGCCTCCTTTCTGCCGGTCGAGACCTATCCACTGATGCGCTGGCGCATGGAGCGGGCCGAGCGCGGCGAGGAAATGTATAACGGCCTGGCCAAGTGGGGCCGCGAACGCGCCGCTTACATTGAAGACATTTATCGCGAGGTCGTTCAACGCGGCCCGATCGCCGCTTCCGCCCTGGAAGGCCAGAAAGGCTCGGGCGGCTGGTGGGGTTGGAGCGATGCCAAGCACGCTTTCGAATGGCTGTTCTGGGCCGGCCGCATCACCACGGCGTCGCGTCGTGGCTTCGAGCGGCTCTACGATCTGCCGGAGCGCGTGCTGCCACCGGCGATACTTGCCCTGCCGGTGCCCTCCCCTGAGGATGCGCACCGCGAATTGCTGCGCATCTCCGCCCGCGCCCACGGCGTCGCGACAGCGGGCGACCTGCGCGACTATTTCCGTCTTTCTCCCGCCGACATCAAGGGCCGCATTGAGGAACTGGTCGAGGCAGGCGACCTTTTGCCGGTTCGCGTCGAAGGCTGGGACAAGCCTGCCTATCTTCACAAGGACGCCCGTTTTCCGCGCAAGATCGAGGCGCGCGCCTTGCTTGCGCCGTTCGATCCGGTCGTCTTCGAGCGAGCGCGCACGGAAAGACTGTTCGACTTCCGCTATCGCATCGAGATCTACACCCCGGCCGAAAAACGCCAATACGGCTATTATGTGCTGCCGTTCCTGCTCGGCGACAGGATCGTGGCACGCATCGACCTCAAAGCAGACCGGCCTGCAAGCGTGCTGCGTGTCCATGCCGCCTATGCCGAGCCCGGCGCCCCGCCGCAAACCGCCGCCGAACTCTTCGAGGAGTTGAAGCTGATGCAGGGCTGGCTCGGGCTGGAACGCATCGAGGTGACGCCTGCGGGGGATCTTGGTTCGGCTCTCGCCAATATCGCCGCGCCGTAGACGTGCGTTGACACGACTGCCTCCACAAGCCTAAATCCGCTTCAGACGGTCTCCTCTCGGCAAAGGGAGGAGCCAAGAGGGAATGCGGTGCGAAATTCCGATTTCAAATCCGCGGCTGTCCCCGCAACTGTAAGCGACGAGCCAAGGCCGAAAACCACTGGGACGTTCCCGGGAAGGCGGCACCAAGGCGATGACCCGCGAGCCAGGAGACCTGCCGTCAGGACATAAGAATCCGATCGCCTGGCGGGTTTTCCGGGCAAGGAGCCTGATTTGGAACGCGACAGCAGTTTTTCGGCTGAGACAGCGGGCGCATTGTTCGGCGATAGTGAAGCCTTGGCCGGCGTCACCGTGATCGTCTGCGCCTCCTGCCGCGATGAGACCGGCTCCGACGCCCATCCCCGCGCCGGCGAACTGCTTGCCGAAGACACGCGCCGCGCTGTATCAGGCGAAAATATCCGTATCCGCACCGTCGAATGCCTCGGCAACTGCAAGCGCCGGCTGAGCGCCGCGATCCTGCGCGACGGCTGCTGGAGCTATGTCTTCGGCGACCTGACCGCGACAAGCGGCGCCGATCTCGTAGCTGGCGCAAAGCTCTTCGCCACCTCGAAGGACGGCCTCATTCCATGGCGCGGCCGCCCCGATTGCCTGAAGCGCGGCCTCGTCGCCCGCATCCCTCCCCTCGACCTTTTGAAGGACCAGATATGACCGCCCCAGAGTCGTCCGCTAACGTCTCCCGCGTGCCCTGCACCGTCGTCACCGGTTTTCTCGGCGCCGGCAAGACGACGCTGATCCGCCATCTGCTCGAAAACGCCGGGGGCAAGCGGCTGGCCATCATCGTCAATGAGTTCGGCGACATCGGCATCGACGGCGAGATTCTGAAGGGCTGCGGCATCGACACCTGCCCCGAGGAAAACATCGTCGAGCTGGCCAATGGCTGCATCTGCTGCACCGTCGCAGACGACTTCGTCCCGGCGCTGGATCAAATCCTTTCACTGACGCCAAAGGTCGATCATATCCTGATCGAAACTTCCGGCCTCGCTTTGCCGAAGCCGCTGGTCCAGGCCTTCCAGTGGCCGTCGGTGAAGAGCCGGGTGACGGTCGACGGCGTCATCGCTGTGGTCGACGGACCGGCGCTGGCTGATGGCCGCGTCGCCAACGACATGGACGCCCTGCAGGCGCAGCGCGCGCAGGACGAGACGCTCGACCACGACGATCCGGTCGAGGAGGTGTTCGAGGACCAGCTCGCCTGCGCCGACCTGATCATATTGTCGAAGAGCGACTTGATGGACGCCGCTGGCTCAGCCCGCGCCAATGCCATCATCGGCGAGCACACCGCGCGCGCCGTCAAGATCGTACCGACCTCGCAGGGTAAGGTCGATCCGTCTGTGCTGCTCGGCCTCGGCCTTGCCGTCGAGGACGACATCGAGAACCGCAAGACCCACCACGACGACGAGCTCGACCACGAGCATGACGATTTCGACTCATTCGTCATCGACATTCCGTCGATCGCCAATCCCGATGAGCTGGCTTTGCGCGTCGCCACCGCAGCGGAGGAAGAAAACGTGCTGCGCGTAAAAGGGTTCGTCGAAGTCGGCGGCAAGCCGATGCGGCTCTTGCTGCAGGCTGTCGGCTCGCGCGTCAATCACTATTACGACCGCGCCTGGACCGCTGAAGATGACCGCCGCTCGCGCCTCGTCGTCATCGGTCTGAAAGGGCTGAACCGCCCGGCAATCGAGCGCATTCTCGCCGGCTGACCTCAGGCACGAGCCGCGATGCACATACTCACCACAACATCCGCCTCGCTCGACGATCTCGCCGAGCCTGTCGATCTCAGGCAGACGCCTGCAGATGTCGTGGCGATGTCCTTCACCGACAGCGATCTGGCCGGGCTGGCAGCGGCGTGGAAAGCAGACGCGCATCGCCTGCCGTCGATGCGGCTGGCGGCTTTACGCGACCTGCGTCATCCGATGTCAGTCGACCTCTGGATCGACAGTGTCGCCCGGCACGCGAGGGTTATTTTGGTTCGCATCCTCGGCGGTTACGACTGGTGGCGCTATGGCTGCGACCAACTCGCCTCGATCGCGCGCGCACGCTGCATAAAACTGGCGCTGCTGCCCGGCGAGTGCCGCGACGAGGATCTCCGGCTGATCGAATGCTCGACGCTGCCGCGCGAAGAGCTCGACGGCCTGCTGGGCTATTTTCGCGAAGGCGGCCCGGAGAATATGACGGCGCTGGTGCAGAGGCTGGCGCGGCTGGCGGGACAGGACACGGCGGTCGTGGAGCCGGTTGTCGTGCCGAAGGCGGGCTATTATGAGCCGGGACGCGGTGTCGTCCCCCTCCCCCTTGAGGGGAGGGTCCGGCCGCAGGC
>NZ_JAMYLP010000042.1:0-45487 GCF_040318085.1 Mesorhizobium sp. M1322 | reverse complement strand
GTTCATTCGGACCCTCCGGTGAGTGCTGAAGCCTGGTAACTCCAGTCTCCCCGGTCCGGTCCGAATGGACAACCTCCCGAAAGCTCACAGCTAGCCGACCTCCTTGCATGCGTCCCGCGTCAGTGGCCCGTCAAGACCAGGGTCTGCACCGGAAGCAGCAGCGCCTGAGCCCGCAGGATCCCGGCGTGCACGATTCCGACCGTGTCTACCATGTGCAGAAACAGCCATCGCGGGGTAGAGGTTGCCGATGATAAGGACGATGCCGATGAGGAAGACCATCATCAAGACGAACAGAATGTCAGTCTGACCGGGGGACGTAATGAACGGCGGCAGATGCTTCACCGCAACGGGATGTATCTCTTCCATCGCCCAACCCCTCCGCGCCGGATTGCGGCGCTCTCGACAGCCCAGGAAGTATAGTCCAATCTAAGCCCTGGGGTTGACGCTGTCACTCCCGTTCATCGGTGCTCACAGGTGATAATATCGCCCAGCACTACGGCGCGCCCCTCACCACCTCCAAAGGGGCGTTGCTCTTTTTCGATGCCTCGTAGGCCTGGTGTGCAGCGGCCGCGGTCGCTCCGCCGCCCTCAACATGGACGGTCGGCACGGCGATTTTGATGCCGTTTTCCGCGAATGCCGCCTTGATCATCATGAAGGCGCGCCGCTTGATGCCGAATTGGGTCCCGGGCTTCGTCGTCAGCTTCATCCTGAGAACGATCGCATAATCCCCGAAATTGTCGATGCCCTGCATCTTGAGCGGCTCAATTGTGTCGGCCGCAAATTCAGGATCGGCTGCCAGTTCCTGGCCTATCTTCTTAATCAGCTTGCGCGCGAGGTCCACGTCGGAATCATAGGTCACGCCGATCGTGATCTTGTCGATCACCCAATCCCTGCTCATGTTCTGGACCGCCCCGAGCTCACCGAACGGGACGGTATAGATGGGGCCGCGATGATGACGCAGACGCACCGAACGCAGGCTGAAGGATTCGACCGTGCCTTTGTAGCTGCCGCTCTGGATGTATTCACCGACCCGGAAGGCGTCGTCCATCATGTAGAACACGCCGCTCAGCACGTCTTTGACTAGGGTCTGCGAGCCGAAGCCGATGGCGATGCCGAAGATGCCGGCGCCGGCAATCAGCGGGAGTATCTGCACGCCGAGCCCAGCGAGGATCGTTAGCGCGGTGACGGCGGCTATGAACACGGCAAGGGCGTTGCGGAATATCGGCAGCAGCGTGCGCAGCCGGCCGCTGCGAGCCAGCACATCCGCGCTGCTTGCATCTGCCGGCGCGAGGTTCATGCGATATTCGATCAGGGACTTCGACAGTTGCCAGAGCAGGTCGGCAATCAGCAAAATGATGATGCCGTGGAGCAGCCCGGTTATCAGGAAGCCGCCGGTTTCGCTGCCAGCGAGGCTCGCGGCCCTAATCCGCCAGATATAGCCGAGCCATGCGACCGCCGCGGCAATGACCGCCGCCCTGGAGCCCCTGACAATGAGCACGTTGAGTACGACGCCCATCGCGCCGCTGCGTTTCGACCTGCCTGCGAAGGCCTGTGCCGCGGCGCCGACGCCGCGCAAGGCTGTCGGCAGCACCAGGGCGAAAATACCAAGCCACAGAACGCCGAGCAGGCCGGTGACCCAAGCCACCCAAAGCAGGATCAGGAACAAGGTGAGAAACGACTGCTTGACCAGAGAGCCTCGCCCGTCGGGCCGTTGCCAGACGACGTCGATCGCGGTCGCCAGAATACCAAGCCCGAACAGGAAGGCGGCGAGCTCTGCAACCTCTTGCGAGAAGCCCAGGCCAGGCATGAGGCTGGCGATTGCCCAGCCGAACAACAAAAACCCGGCCACAAGGCTGACTCGCCACCGCCAGAAGCGGATCGAAGCCTCGCTTTCGAAAAGCGGAGTCGGCCTGTCCGAGGGGTCGCCCGTCGAACCGCCGAACGCAAAAAGCAATCGGGCCGCCGCGCGAACGATACGGAACGCGATGAACGCAAGAAGCAGGGTCAGAATGATCCTGCGGAGCAAGGGTGGCCATCCGAGTGCCAAGAACGAACCGGTGCTGGCGAGCGCAAAAGTCAGCAGGGCGACAGTCTCGAAGAGGATCGCCTGACCAGCATCTTCCTGGGCAACCGCGCTCCTCGTCCTGGCGAGCGCTCGTCGGACCAGCCACTCGGCCCCGAATCCGACCGCAATCAGGACCGCCAGAATGCCGATTACCAACCCTGGCCTGCCGGAGTTCACGTCACGCGAAACAACGCCCGCAGCGTGCGCCAGTTCTTCCGGCAGGCGCGGGATCGCGGCACCGAGCGCGCCGATACGGGCACGGATACCCGCCTCCAGGCTCAAGATGTCCTCGGAAATGGACAGGCCGGGTTCGTCCGTGGCCGCTGGAATCTTTCTCTCGAGCCATGCCTTTAGTTCTGGATCGGACAAAAGCTCGAGGAACTGCTTTGCCTTTTCGGGCGGGACGTCGGGGGACGGCTGTTGAGCGAGCGAAGTTCCCGGCAAGAGCGCCAGCAAGAGCACAACGACAGCCGGCAAGAACCCAAGGCGCAGCATGTTTTTCATGAGTCCCCCGAGTTCTGAACGCCGC
This sequence comes from Mesorhizobium sp. M1322, assembly GCF_040318085.1. Classification (NCBI taxonomy): domain Bacteria; kingdom Pseudomonadati; phylum Pseudomonadota; class Alphaproteobacteria; order Hyphomicrobiales; family Phyllobacteriaceae; genus Mesorhizobium; species Mesorhizobium sp. M1322. The sequence continues at coordinate 42,893 of NZ_JAMYLP010000042.1, read as the reverse complement.
AGCTGCTTCCGCACATAGCGGCTCCTCCCCTTTTAAGGGCAACTGTGCTGGCTGCATGATACGTCTCCCGGGAGACGTCAGCAAGGATGTTTTCGTCAAACGATAAGGTGCATAAATACAGGACCTTGCTAAACTGGAAGGTCCGCTTCGCCAACTCCATGCAGGCGCCAGATGCGGGGGCGATCGGCCGTCGAGCCGGTGATCGGCCAAATCAAGAACGAACACAGAATTGGGCCGCAATTACCTCGCTCACACCCAAGGCGATGCGATCAAGGCCCATCCTGGCCGCAGCCGGCTATATCTTCTCCCCGGCGGAACCAATTTTTGTGACTCTTGATCGCCGCGTTTCTGAACCGGCCGAAGCAGCTTGCCGCTCAGCGGTCAAGATTGTTCACGGTCGACTAGGCGGCGTTCGTGTGTGTGCCCAACCGCCATTTGTCGATGGCGTCGAGGACTGAACGGTTGCAGTGCGCTGGCCAGCATTAGCCCGTAGGTTACAGTTATTTACGTTCCCTGACGTGAGCCGATCGGCCAAGGTCACTCACAGCGCATAATACCGCCTCGCCCCGCAAGAGGACAGCAGCCTCTGGGCAATCGATAGGGGCGCCCATAGCCAAAAACAATTTTGCACACAAGGGGAATATCAATGCGAAAATTCATGACACTCATCGCGGCAACGTCAGTAGCACTTTCGTCTACGATGACAGCCTACGCACAAGATCAAAACCCCCTTCCCAAGGCCAGCGATGTGCTTGTCAGATACGGGGACGACGTCGAGGGCTGGACCGTCTATGCCAATCAAACCCGCGGAGATTGCTTGATCGTGCACTCAGATGGCCCAAGTTCGGTGCAAATGGGCGTTACCGCAAATCAGGAGGTCGGATATCTTGGCGTGTTCACGAAGCAGGATATCGGCCTTCAGAACGGGAACAAGTCGGAAATCTTCGTCTCAATCGGCGGCCGTCTCTATAGTGGTGTGGCCACCAGCACGAGCGGCGAACTCAAGGGTGGATACTCTGGCGGCTACATCTTGACAGACGACCCGAAGTTCAAGCGCGACGTAGCGAAGCAATATGAAATGATCGTGTTTCCGGAAACCAAGGGGGCCTTTGTCGTCGATCTGAAGGGGACTTTCAAGGCAATGGCAATGGGCCGCAAGTGCCTCAAGCAGTGACCCCAGCTCTGACCACTCATTTGCCTTTCATAGGTCCGGAACTCGAAGTTGGCGTTTGAAACAGAATTGGCAATTCTATTCTACCCGACGTTTAGTCGGGCACCGTGCGGCTGGATTTCTTGGGTGGCGCGTTCGCCGGCCATGATGCAGCTCAATGCGCATTTGCGATGGGAGACGGTACGCCAACACGGATGAATCTTGAAAAGTCTGGCGAAAGGCCCGACTCCCGCGCACGGCCGTCAATGTGGGCTGCCTCCCTCAGAACCGACATCGGCAAGCTGATATCGAGTGCACCCCGTGCATACGCATACTCCGGAAGATAGCCGTTAACGATGAGGCGCCAGTCAAGCGGGACCACGTCGCCGACCGCTCGCATCATCTTGACGATCGTGGTCGTGCAGTTCGTCGTAATGGAATTATAGAACTCCGGAGTCTTGGAAAGTGCATTTGCGTCCAAGACGTATTCCAGCAAGAGCGCCCGGGCCGCTTCCGGTGACACTTTTAGCCGATAGATTTGGACATCCTCTCCGCGAATGTTTGACCTGACACCGACGACGTCTCGCTCGTCAGCCGCAATAATGACCAGGGGATTGCTCTTGAACAGATCTGCCATGGGGGAAAACTTGCCGTCTCCCTGGCGCCGCACCTCGATCGACCAGGCAAGAAAGTCACCGCCTGCAAAGCCGAAGCTTATGATGACATGGGCGATTTTGGTCCCGGACCAATAAGACATAAAGAGGTCGACCGTCTGAACGTTGGAGAGGTCGTAGGTGCGCGTTGTCCAGCGTTCGGTGAAATCAGTGTCGCTACGCCATTCGAAGTCGCGCACATCGGTCAGCGTCAACAGATTGCCGTCGCGGGCGCCGGTTACCTGACGGGCGACGTCGGGCGCCCAGTCCGCATGATCGAAAGGCCTGATGGTGCTCCACCAAACCAGAACCACAGCAAACGCAGCTGCAAACAGGACAAGCGCCCTGATGCGAAGCCGGCTGAAGAGCGCGATGACGGTAGCGAGGCCGAACAAGATGAAAAGGCCGCCGGCCACAGCCCGTCCAAGCTCAGCCACGGGCAGGCGATACCAGATGGCAAGTCCGGCCCAGGCAGTCAGGATTGCGACGGCTAGTGAAAGGATGATGACAAGCGAGATCCGAGCGACGCGACGCATTCATTCCCCCTTTAGCCAGACGGAACCGTGGCAACGTTCCTGCGGATGCGGTTGACCCTCCCGTCATCCGGCTTCAGTGCTGCCTCTTTGGCTCGACGAATGATTATTTCTTGCAGTCTTTGATAGTCGGGGAGGAGACAGCGCAATCCTTGCTGCCAGGGTTCGGTTTCCGGCTAGTCTGGGAACCCGTCAAGGCGCCGATGTGATTGCCTAAATTTTCTCTGCTGTTTTGATCGACCGCTGCAACAGGTGCCGCAATCACCAACCCTGCCGCGCTGCCCGCCGCTGCCGCCGCACCGGTCGTTGCGTGAATGATCGTGTCGCCCAGGCCTATCCTGTTGTCGGTCAACGTCTGGCCGCCGGCCATACGCGCCCCGATCAGTTGCACGATCTGCGGTGACGACGCGAACTTGCCGTGATGCAAACGATCTCCGGATTTGATTTTCGTCAGATCGATGACGGTTATATTGTTGCTGGCGAGTTCTTCCTTGTATGGAGCTTGTTCCGGATCAATCGATCCGAGCCGGGGGATATCGCCCCAGACCCGGCGCGAAACTTTGAGCGCGCGATCGTCCTGCGAGACAAAGAGGGTGAACTGCGGGTGCTGTTTGCCCATGTCGGCAATCTGAGTGCGAAACACGTCGACATCGACGTCAGGCGCAGCCAGCATGACGTTTTTGAACTTCGCCGGAAGGCCGCCATTGCGGATGGCCATCTGCCGCAAGCCTTCCAATGCAAGCCAGTTGCCCATCGAATGGGCGAGGATCGAAACTTCCTTTATCTCAGGATCGCGGGCAAGATATTGGAACAGCAGTTCAAGCGCATTTCGCGTGTAGTTGGTGCTTTCACGATCGTAGCCATACGCCAGCGCACTGCCTCGGGACGGCCATGTGACCAGGATCGGGACGCTCTGCGTGCCCGTGTCCTTCGCGATCTGCGCAAAGCGATAGACCGCGTCTTCAAAGCGATTGTTGAATCCGTGAATAAAGACGAGGACGCTGTGATCCGGGCTCTTCCTGACAGAGGCGCTAAGCCACCCCTTCGCTGTCTGGAGCGTCAACTCTTGGGCCTGCACGACTGCGAAATCAGTCGCCGGGTTCGATGGCAGCTTCTTGGGCCATGCGACCTCTCCAACCTTGCGGACCGATGGCGGAGGGATCGAAACCGTAATTTCCGCGAACGAGGGGGCCAGTCCGCGCTCGCCCGTATACATTTGTGCCGGATTGGAGGAACGGCTGCGTGTCGTTGTGACCAGCATCTCAACCTTGCTGGAGGAAGGGGAGGTATCGGCCACGGGCAGCAGCACATTCGTCGGACGGGACGCGCACCCCCACAGCAGGCCAACCAAGGCCGACGCCAACAAAACGTTGCTGACACGTCCGACTTTGGGCGGGTTCACGAAACAGTTCCCCAAACTCTTCTCCCGTTCGAAGTCATCCCAGGCTCAGATCCAGTCAGAACCGAAATCTGGCGCCGATGATTGGCCCCTGCATTGCTATGTCGAACACAAATCCGTCGTCCTCGTAGTCTACGGCAAGGTAGCGATAGCCGGCTTCCAGCGTGACCGAATCACTGTACCGGTATTGAAGCGTGCCCTGCACTTGCCAATCGATGTCGGCGCCAAGGCCGAAGCCACCGATATCCGCCTCGCCATGGAGTCCGAATCCGTTCCCGAGAGCAACATCGCCGGCCACACCAATAATGGGGTCAACCCAAGTTTTGCTGCCGCTGGCCTCTCTTACGGCGAGAGGGCCAGTAACCGTCAAATCCGTGTCCAGGTACCAGAGCCGTCCGCCGGCCAGAACGTCCAAGCTTGCGGTGCCATTGTCGACGACCCGATAGGAGCCGCCGAAGGTCCACACCACCGTGTTCATGTTCACTTCGGCCGAAAAAAGAGCCAACGGGCCGGCCGACGTGCCATCGGCCTCGAGTCCCAGGTAGATGAAGTCAGTGAAAAGAGCGTAGCGGCCATTGCGCGCCTCACCGGCAAGCATAACCGGCGGGGGGGACCAATCGATGTGGTCGAAAATCTGGCTGAAATCGACGTCGATGTCTACCGGCGACAGGCCCCTGACGCCGACCCTGCCCTTCATGCCTGCCATCCAGAAATAGGGCTCTGCGGTGAAGGTCCAGGCCGGCGCGGCTTCAGCAGGCACGGGCGCGGCTTCAGGAAGTTGCGTGGCAGCGTCCGCAGCGATCGCCGGCACCGCAAGCAGCGCTGCCGCTGTTCCCGCCGAAGCCAACACGAGAGCTCGGATGATTCCCATATAAAGTCCCCTCTAATTCCGCCTTTTACTTCATGTCCGATGCGATCGTCTTGCGTCCGCAGTGACAACATATATGTATTCGCGCTGCTCAGCTAATGATATCGGCTTCCGATTGTTTTTTCCTGTCGAAAGCGGTTCATTTGTTCGTGGCTGTCACAGACAGTGCTGGGCCTACTTCGGGAACAGCAGGGCAATTCCCGTGCGGAATCCGAAGCCGTCGGGCCACCGCCCAATACCGCATACAGGTCGATTGCCAGACAGAAATTCCAAGCCAGCCTCCGTTTAGTCCTGGCGTGGCGGCCAAGGAATGACATGCGGTTTGCGGGTGGCGTCCGCGTGCAGCACGGCTCCGACTTCCCCAACCAACCGATCCACCAGTTCCTGCCATTCGGCTCGTCTGGACTCGCGCAATGCCGGCGGGACCTTGTCGATCCTCGACAGTGCGAGCTCCGCTTCTGCAAGTTCCTCGCACATATCCTGAAAACCCTCAGTTCGGCCCATCAGCCGATGGATCGCTAATTCAAATTGCGGGAACCGACGCACTGCCGCCGAGACGGCTCTTTTTCTATCAGCCGGTTCGTTGTCCATCCTCATGGCGCTAATTCGCAGTTTCCGAAACCACCCTAGCCTATCGCATGGAGGCGCCTGCGGAATGTAAGTTACGTGGGCGACAGGGTAATTTCTGAACATCCAGTAGCGAGTTCGGTCGGCACCAGCCCTAAAAATCGAAAATTCCAACTACGCTGCCGGTGAGGTCGCCTGACTATTGATCCGTTGTCACCCGCCGCGGCGTTGCGCAAACCGCAGCCGTCATCCGGATGTTATTCGTTCAGACTACTAGGAGTATTGCAAGAATTGGCTCGCGCATGTAAATTACGCGGCAGAGGTAACCGGCGAAAAAGAAAATATAACTGGGAGTAAATCCTCCCAGGACGTCAGGTGAGGGAACCAAGATGATCCGGGCGGAACCAGCCGCAGGGAGGGGGCATGAGCTCACCCCGGAGGATTGTCGTGCCCAGCTTGTCCTGATCCTCAACAGCGCGGACTTCGATGCAACCGGTCGCGAGCGCCGCTTCCTCAGCCATGTGGTGGAGGAGACCTTGGCCGGTCGCGGCGATCGTATCAAGGCGTATTCGATCGCCGTCGAAGTGTTCGGCCGCGATATGGCCTTCGACCCGCAGACGGATCCGATTGTCCGCATCGAGGCTGGCCACCTCCGGCGCGGGCTCGAGCGATACTACCTGACTGCCGGACATGACGATCCAATTCTCATCACGATTCCGAAAGGCGGCTACGTTCCTGTCTTCTCGCTCCGTTCGCAACCGTTGTTGGTGGACCCACCGATGCCCCTTGTTTCTGCTGCTGTCGCTCAACTTCCCTTCCGGCGCTTGCCGTCACGGCTGCTGCTGCCGTCTGTCCTTGTGGCCTTTCTCGCGGCCGGCGCATTTGTATTGGCGTGGTGGTGGACCTCCGTCAGAGTGGGCGCCCCGGAAACGCCTCGGGTGCTTGTGGAGTCGTTTGACGATCTGAACGGCACTCACGCCGCGGCGGCCGTCGCGAGTGGATTAAAGCAGGAAGTCGTCAGCCAGCTTTCCAAGTTCAAGGACATCGTGGTCGTGGAGTCGGCCGCAAAGGGGGAGGATTCATCGATCTCGCCAGCACGATATGTCCTGGCCGGAAGCGTGAACCTGTCGACCGATGCCTTCCGCCTTCGGGTCCGGCTGCTCAACCGGGCGGACAACTCGGTTCTGTGGGCAGAAAGCTATGATGGTGGGCTGAAAGTGGCGGAGCTTATGGAAGTCCAGACGGACATCGCGCGCAATGTGTCATCGAGCCTGGCCCAGGCATATGGCGTCATCTTTCAGGCAGACGCCAATCTCCAAGTCGACAATCCGCCGGACGATTGGGCCGCCTACTCTTGCACGCTTTCCTTCTACGCATATCGGGCCGGTGTCGATGCAGAAAGCCGTTCATCGGTACGCGCGTGCCTTGAGAAGGCAGTGGACCGCTTTCCAAACTACGCCACCGCCTGGGGCCTTCTTTCGCTGATCTACATAGATGACTATCGATTCGAGTTTTCAGGCGACCCCGCACAGTCCGCCGCTGCGCTCGAGCGCGCCTTGGCGGCGGCAAGGCGATCTGTGGGGGTTGACCCTGTCAACATCCGCGGACGCCAGGCAGAAATGGTTGCGCTCTATTTCCACAAGGAGATCGATGCCGCATTGAAAGTGGGCAAGCAGACTTTGACCATCAACCCGAACGACACCGAGTTTATGGGCGAATATGGAGAGCGTCTGGCGGTTTCTGGAAACTGGCATGACGGATGCCAGTTGATCGCGGAAGCGCGTCAGAAGAACCCAGGGTCAGGCTACTATGACGTGGATTTGGCCCTTTGCTCGTATTTCAGCGGAGATTATCCTCAGGCAGCTATGTGGATCAACAAATCGCCATTTCCGTCGAATCCGGTCTATCATTTGCTTGCGGCTGCCGTTTTCGGCGAGGGAGGATACAAAATCGCCGCTGATCGCGAGGTCGCATGGCTGAACCAAAATCAACCTGATTTGGTGAAGAACATGCGCCAGGTGGTTTCGGCGCGGTTGGCCCGATCGCAAGATGTCGAGTTTTTCCTCGGCTCGCTGAGGAAAGCGGGCCTTAGCATCGCAGACTGACCGTAATCCTGCGAATAGGATACCGTTAGTTGTTCTGCACAGAACTTGCCCCGACCCTTAGACAGACACCACAAGCCGGTCGAGAAAAGGCCGCTGACCGACAAGTAGCTTTTCCCGGGCCATATCCAGGCCGAACCACCCTGCGCGATCGATCTCTGGAAAGAATTGTATGCGGCCGCTGCGCGGCGGCCATTCCATCTCGAACATGTTGCTGCGCAGGCTGCCGGCGTCGAAATCGCCTTCGACGCCGAACGCCGTAATGAGCTTGCCGCCGCGCTGGCGCAGTTCTCCCAGCGGAAGCAGTGCTCCCTTGATCTCCCAGCCGGTTTCCTCCACGAATTCGCGACGCGCCGCAGCTTCCGGCTGTTCGTCATCACCATACTCGCCCTTCGCAATCGACCATGCGCCAAGATCGCGGCTTTGCCAGAACGGCCCGCCCGGATGAACAAGCAACACCTGCAGTTCGTTGCTCGATCTGCGGTAAGGCAGTATGCCCGCACTTCTTTTCGCCATCGCCTCAAGCCTCCTGAATCCGGCCTACCATCGCAGGTAGGCTGAACGGGATGTTCGGTTTGTCGATAGACTGCCCTGCCCTGTGTCGATGCGACTGGCTACACCCCATCAATACGACACGAAACGATCGAGCCCCCCGCTTTTCAAAGACGACCGCATATCGTCCTCTGGGCTGCGGCCCCGTCCCGTCTCATCGGGCGGATTGGGCCAACAGGCATCGGAGGGCCAATAGCTCCGCCAGAGGTGATCCTCAGAAAATCACAGTAGCGAGTGCAAACTCATTCGATCCGGAGTGGTCGGCAATCCGCGAACAAATGCCGCAATGCCCTGCGGAATTGAACCGGGTGCGATTGGCCCAAGGCGATTCATTGGCGCGCTGGAAAGCACGCCGCCAAAAATGGCTTTGCGACGACCCGCTCGGTTCGATTTCGGCCAGACACGCGCGGTCTGTTCGCCGATCTGCACGAACCGCGTGTTGCCGGCGACCTCGACGAAACGTCTGATATAGTCGAGCCGATCGGTTGGCTTAGCTACCGGCTCGCCGAGCGCGAAGAGACGCTTCTGTCTGATCGGCATTACTCAAGAATTCGTCGAGTTCGGCTATCCACAGATCCGCATAGTCGACATTCTGCCACTCGGCAAACCACGGGCCGCCGCTCGTATAGTGGACCGCCTTAGGTGTGCCAAGCGCCGGCTTTTCGTTCCAACCTTCAAGCCAGTTCCACTCTACTGGCAACGAGCCCAGGTCCTCATCGGCGACCCACTGCATTCGATGGAGGTAGGCACCACTTTCGCGGTTCACGACCTCTGGCGTAAGCGATTTAACCGAAGGATGCGCGCAATTGAACAGCATCAGCGAGGACCAGTTCTTTCGAGGGTAGGACGTCTGAACCACGCCATCCATCTTGGTGGTGGCCTTCGGCGTATAGTCATGCTGGACGCAATAGACCGCCTTATCCGACTTCGTGTATTCCAGCAAACCTGCGACGTCACCGAGCCACAGGAAGTCGCAATCGCAGAACAAGGCCCAACCCGTGTAGTCGGCGAGAAAAGGCGTGAGAAACCGCGTATAGGTGAACTCTGTTGACGCGAGCGGATCTTTTTCCCTCCAATACAGTTCACGAGCGCGCAGTTCGTCCTGTTTGATTGGAATAACGGAGACAGGCACCGAAGCGTTTTTAAGCAGAGAGTGCCGCGCTACGTCGTAGGCGATCGGTTCACGGCTGTCCCATCCAACGAATACCCTAAACGCATCAGTCATATTCAGTACCTTGGCTCCTGATTTCAAAACGGTCATACACTAACTGTCTGGCAACAACTCGGCAACAATGGTGCAGAAATTAGCCAGGACGATTTCTGAACCGCACGGATTTGCCTTTCACCGCGGGCCGGCTTTTTTCGGCGGATTTCGTCTCGCTGCCCAATGCGACAAGCGCCCATTTCTGATAGGTGTAGCTGGCCGAATAAGCGGCGACCATCGCACCGGTCGAACCATCCAGAAATCCCAGCTTGAAAACGTAGCTGTTCATATAGGCCCAGACCGAGCGGAAGACCGCCTTGCTTATCGAGCTTTTTCTGCCCTCGGCAAGCAGCCGCGCCGCGGACGCTTCTGCGTATCGGCCGATCTTGTCATGCGCGTCTGCCAGGTCGGCGATGGAGTCATGCTCCATAGAGTGGGACAATCGCGTGACCTTCCCATTCACCACAACTTTCTCGTGCACCGTGTCGTTGCTGAAGCGCCCGGACTGTCGACGGAAAAGCCTGAGCACCAGATCGGGCGACCAGCCGCCATGGCGGACGATGTTCCCACAAAAGCGGGATCTTCTTGGTATTTCGAAGCCATCATAGCCTTTTGGGTTGGCGATAGCGGCTCTGATTTCTGCAGCCAGCGGTGGCTCGACCCATTCGTCGGCATCAAGCGAAAGGACCCAATCGCCTGTCGCCGCGGCGAGGACACGGTTTTTTTGCGCGCCGAAACCGGGCCAATCGAGGGTGATCAGGACCTTGGCCCCGAGTCCACTGGCGATGTCCCTGGTTTGATCGGTGCTGTTATTGTCGAGGACGACGATTTCGTCGGCAAAATGCACCGAGCGAAGGCAACGTGCAATGCACGCTTCCTCATTGCGGCTGATTATGATGACTGAGAGCGCCGGCACGGTCAGACGGTTCCGGCATCAAAACTGCTACTGTTGTTCAAAGAAACTGCCCCCCCCGCCTGTTGGCACTCCGAGCGATACTAACGGATTCAAGATACTAACGGATTCAAAAAGAATGTCGAAAATTATCTCAGGTCGAGACTTTCGTAGAGCGCTATCATTCTCCCGATCATGACGTTGAAATCGTAGTGTTCGGCCGCCGCTCTGACCTTAGCCGCAGTCTCAGGCCGTGACGACAGCTGCAACGCGCGGGCAAGCCCGGCGGCGAGGTCGTTTACGCTGGCTGCGTCGCAAACAAGCGCCGGGTCGAACCGATCGACAAGCTCGCGCGCGCCACACCCGGTGCTTACCACGGCGGGCAAGCCGCTGGCCATGGCTTCGATCACTACTGTGCCGAATGGATCATAAATGGAAGGCAGCACGGCAATGTCCGCCGCGCCGTACCATGGCAACGTGTCTTTCTGCGGCCCCAGCATCCTGAGCCTTGCGCCAAGACCAAGTCTGTCGCCAGCCTGCTTGAAGGCATTGGCGCGCGAATCGTGGCCAATGACCCATAACTCCGGCTCACAATCAAGCGTGGCGACAGCCTTCATCAATGGAAGAAGGCCTTTTCGCGCAAAACCCGAGCCGACAAACAGGACGACCGGCCTGTTATCGTCGACGTCGAGCTGCGCGCGGACCGCCGCCCGATGCTGTTGGCGCAGCTCCAGGTTGAAGCGGTCAAGGTCAACCCCGTTGGGAACATGGTGCACACGTTCCGCCGGATAGTCGTAGTGACGGACAATGTCCTCAGCCACCATTTTCGAAATGGCGATCACAGCTTTTAGCCGCGGGCTGGCATAGGTTGTGCGTTCAAGACGCAGCGTCTGGCGATGAAAGGGGCTAAGCGCCATCGCTGCCCTGTCAAGCCGCGTCTCGAAACGCCGCCGCTCGGCAAGATAGGCGGCATGAACGCCTTCCCCGGCCCGGAAGACATCGCAGCATGGAAGACGATCATTGCTCTGCACCAAGGCCGGCGGCATTTCGGCGATCTTGCGGCAGGCGGCTCGAGCAAAGGACGTCGCCCGCAAGGAGCGGGGAAAGCGGCGACCGGCACACTGGATGAATTCTATGCCTTCATATCGCGGCCAGTCGCCGGACAGCACGGCCACCGGCCGTTGACGCGCGGCGAACGCCGCCATGATGTTTTCCAGCATGATCTCGCCTCCGCCAAAAGGCGCATAGCGCTGGCGTACGAACACAATAGGCGTCTTCGGTTCAGCTTGAACCCGTTGATCATGCTGTGACAAATCCATGCGATCTCGCTACACTTTTTGCACTCCGGAACTGGTGAATTGATGAATCACGCGGATGAGCGCGATTTGACCAGTTTTGCTATCCGCCTGCACTGCCGTAGTGAATATTGTGGTTATTGCTAGGCAGTTATTCCATAATTTTCCATGATATTTTTGCAGTATAAAATTTCTTTTTCGGTAAGGTAGTCCTTATACCCGCCAACTACGCCGCGTCTAACTTTAAAGCTATCGGAATCCATTCTGTCTACCGTTCTCAAGCGATGGCCATAGCTCTCATCACTTTGCCCAGAGGATTCGTTGGCTCTCATGGACTCAAATCGACCGGCGTTAATTGCTTTCGTAATTTTCTCCTCGTCTGATTCTACCTTCATCCATTTTGCGATTCGGCTAAGCTCGGAGAGGGCATCGCTGTGGAGCGTTTCGTATCGTGTGATCAACACATCGTCTCTTTCGCTGATTGCGGCCAGCCACATTGCATTGAACCGGACTGTCCTCTCGATACCAAACCGTTGGTCTCGTACATAGCTCGACAAATCACCTTGGAATAGGCCGCGCCATGCTTCGCGTTTGGTGACGTGAAAATATCCGGAAATTGTTGTGTCGATCGGATTGCGATGCAAAAAAATCAGGGGCCGCTTTCCCAAAAAAGCGTCGGCAGAGCGGAAATCTTTTCTGTGGAACACGCTGCCGCCGTGGGTATAATCAAGGCCGACGGCAAGCTGATCAAGCATGACTCTCAACCATGTCCGCCCTGACTTTGGGTAGGAAATGCAAACGCCTAAATTAGTTGAATTTCCGTCTGCCTTCGGCTTGAGCCACCGCAGTAGTTTCATGGTCACCTCGCAAACATTCCTATCATCTGCCGATTGCTAAGGACCCGCCTCCCGGACCTTATGACATGACGAATCATCTCGATCAAACTTGGCCGACGAGCAACCACATATTTTGTCGCGCCTCACCATAAGCGCTTCCCAATCGCGGCGACGGGTTGGTCAACTGTAAATCACTGTTGCGGTAGATCAGGAAGTCGGTGCTGGCGCGCGGCGAAAACAGATTTGGGTCGATTGTCCACTGTTGCTTGCGGTTTTCCCAGCGGTGAGGCATTTAGAAACTAATAGGAAGAGCGGATGAACACCAGCACCCCCGACCTGTCGTATGAGATTCCCGTCCCGAAATCGAAGCAGACTCGTGGATTGAGGAAAATCGAACGCCAGTTGAGGCCGAAACTGCGGTCGCTTCGGTGGCGGGTTGTCGAGCAGGTTTTGAGCTGGCGCAATCCCGAGGCGTTGGCTTTTTACCGCAGAGCTATGGAAACCGCATATCTGCCGGACGACCTGATCGACGTAGTCCCGCAACTCAAGATCCTGTACCTCGCCACGCCAAAGGCGGCGAGCAGCCGCATTCGCAGCAACCTTGCAGCCATGATCGGCAACGACACCGTGTCGGGGTGGCGCAGCGACCAGAACTGGAAGGTGCACAACCGAAAGGCGTCGAACTTGCAGGCGCCTCGCCATGGAGTCGTGCAGTTCTATCGCATGGCCACAAGTCCCGAAGCCTTGCGATTTACCTTCGTTCGCAATCCCTATACAAGGCTGTTGTCGTGCTGGGCCGACCAATATCGTGAACGTCCCCTAGTGCCCGGTTATGGCAGGGTTGAGGTCTATCTAGCCCACCGCGAAAGGGCTGATCCGGCGCTGCCTGTCGGTGCTGACAAGAGCCTGTCCTTTGCAGATTTCGTCGCCTTTGCCTGCACGACGTCCACATGGCGCATCGACAAGCATTGGCAGAGGCAAAGCGACATCATCGACCTTCCAGGGGTTGCGTTCGACCTCATCGGTAAGACCGAGACTTTCGCAAAGGATTTCGAACGGGTTCTCGATCATGTCGATGCGAGCGACGAGGTGCGACGCGCGGCGATGCCTCCTCTGCACACCTCCTCGCGCCGCAGGCTTGCCGACTATTTCACGCCAGAGCTGGCTGACACCATTTATCGTGCGTATGAGCGCGACTTCGATCAGTTTGGCTATCCGCGCGCGCTTCCAGAGTAAAGTGGTCGCGCGGCCGTCTCAAATGTATCCAAATGCCTGCATCAGGGGTTTCCCCCGCCCCTCGGTAAGCTCCATCAATTCCTGCTGACCCAGTTCAGCCTTCCAGCGGCCGCGGCCATCATAAATTGGCTGGTTCACCTGCTGGTTGCGCAACGCGGCGTGTTGGGGTTGCGCGTCAAGTGTGAACCATCGTTGCGGGTTCCGATGATAGTCGAGCAAACTCTGGTCGAACGACAATCCCAGGAAGGTGCAGATCTTTTCGACGGTGGTTTGCGGGTCATCGACAAGATCTTCGTAACGATAAATCAGGACGTCCGCGCTGCCGCGCTCGGCAAGCACCATTGTGTTGTCCGAAATCCAGCGATCCAGGCTCTCGGTCGCATCGCCAAGCCGCCTGGTCAGCGAAGCGACGGTATCGCGCCCATCGCGTACCGGCATCACGAACTTCGCGCCCGGCACCAGGCGTCGTATCCGGTCGACACGCCTGATATGACGCGGTGTCTTTTCAAGCAGCACCGACTTGCCCGCGCCAATGGCCGCCTGCTTCAGCTTTGAGTAGCGATACAGCGCAAGTGGGGTCCATTTGAAAAACACATTGGTTTCTTCGAATGGCAAAAAGACATCGGCATGCGAGGCAAGAATCGTCGCTATCAGCGTAGTGCCGCTATGCCCGCATCCGCAGACAAACCCGGTGGATCGGATCAATTCACACCTGCCCTGTCGTCGACATAAGATATGCCGTGCCGCTGAAAGGCTTCGTCGAGCCGCTTCCAGTAATCGAGCCGCGCAAGCACATCGTCACAGAAGGCTACATCATCCGCGCTGAGGTAGTCCAAATAACCACCGACCTTACCTTTTCGAACCTTGAAGCTTTCCGGGTCGTCAGGATTGCGCGGTTGCAATCTCCCGCCATAGCGCGCACCCAGTTCTCCTGACATCTCAGATTGCTGCATGCGTTTGAACGATCTGCTGACGGCAACATCAGCAAGCTGGGACTCCTCAAAGGATTTTTCCAAAAATTTCCCGATGCTGCGCAATGAGTCGTTGGTATCCCGCTGCACATCTTCATAGCGCAGAAGCGCAACCCTTCGCAGGTGACTTGCGGCTGCGAACCACTGCAGGTTGAAAAGGGCAATCTTCTCGACACCGTGGTTGGGGCTTCTTATACAGTCGCCGATCGGACCTGCTTCCAGCCCATGGCGTTTGTTGACCTGAAAATATCCAGACACCGCAGTGTCGCGGGGGTCTCGCGTCAGGAATAGAATTCGCTGCCGTTTGTAGCGAGATTTGTCGGGGCTGATCTGCATAATGTCACGCAAATCCTTGTGGTCGGAACCGTCATGCGTGTAAGCCGCATCGACGCCCAGATCGTCAAGCATTACGCGCAGCCAGGTCCGCCCGGATTTGGGAAACGAGACGACAAGGAGGGGCGGCTTTCTTGCAAAAAACTTGGAAAACAAACTCAACTTGCGGACTCCGATTGCGGGCGCTTTGATCGAGCAGATCAGTGATTGTAAATATCGATTAAGGCATTGGCGATCCGTTGCGAAGCCGGCACCTTTGGATCAATCGACAGATTGGCGTTGAGGAAGTCCCGACTTTGCTCAAAATAAGTCGGCCTTGACCTGACCGCAGCGCGGATATCGTCGACAAGGTCATGCTCCGACAATGTTGGTTTGAAAGCGCCCATAGGGCTGTCGAACTCAACCATGGGCGAAACCAGCGGAAACAGCACCACCGGAATGCCGCAGGCGATTGCTTCGTAAACAGTGGTGCTTGGGCGCGTTACGAGCGCCAGAGCGTCCGGGAGCAGCTGTGCGAAATCCAGGGTCGATTTGTTCGGGATATCGACTTTTGCGAACATCGTGGGGTGGACGCTAACGACATAGGCAAGGCCGAGTTTAGCGCATGCGGCTGCCACGGCTTCAATCGCTTGGCGATCTGCGGGGTCTTCGATATCCCCCTTGAAGTTCACCAGCACAAAAAGCCCTTCCTCGTGCCTGGCCCCAGCACTTCCGACGGCACGCTCAATGACCGGGGAGCCGACAACGTATGTCGGCTGTCGTCTTTGCTGCAGCGCGGCTGGTCCCATCGACAGGATGTAGTCAGCTCTCACAAATCGATGCGGCTGCAGCAGTCGCGCACCTCCGATGAGGCCGACCACGCGAACCATCCCGAAGTTAATGGAGTCTATGAACCGCCTAAAGAATTGCGGCGCATAGTCATTTCCAGTCACCAGCATGTCGCCGGGTCTGATCATCCGCTCGAGTTCGGCAAAGCCGATATGCGATATTCCCCGGGCGTCGAGTTCAGGCCGCGCTACGCCGCCACGTTTCAATCCATCAAGATGCGCGAACACGCATCGGATGCCGCAGTCAACCAGTATACCTGCCGCGTCTGCCAGCAGCCGAACATTGTTGCGGTTGTGGGGGACGAAGTAGACAGTCCTCTTCGCTGCTCTGCCGCGAGCGTAGATACGCCCGCGCTTGAACAGATTTCCTGGATGGACAAGCCGGTACGCCGCGAGGAGCCGCTGCACAAAGCCTTCCCTGACAGGAGAAGCCGCGTTGTTTCCCAACCTACCCAAAGATATGCATCGCCTCTTATCCGTGAAATTTAGAACGCCGCCCGCCGGGTATTTTACAATGCACTCGCCGTCAAGAAAGGCGCTTGACTACTTCGCCGGTTGTGACCTGCCTGGCACACGCGCGATGTCTTGCGTGGTGGATTCAACCAGCGCTGATGAGTGAGCCCATGTGGTTTTGTGCATCTTCCATCACCGCGGCCCAAGGCCGTTCCCGTTTCGAGACCAGCACTGCGGACGGATAGTAGGGTGTGCGATCGCCCTCGACCGGCCAGGAACGTTTGAACCCATCACCAAGAATGAAGACCGACGGGATGCCGAGCGCGCCGGCCAGATGCGCCCCGGTATTGCTGATGGTTACCACGGCGTCCATCGCGGCAACCTGCGCCGCGAAAAGGTCCATGTCGACGAGTTGGTCGATTGATCCGTCATGGAGAATACGCGCGAGCTCGCCATCGGTCAGGATCTTCAGGTCGGACGCGACCTGGCCATATTGCAGCGAAACGAACCGGAGGTCCGGGCGGCTGAGAAGCCCGCGCCATGCCGTAAGTGGCGGCAGGTCTTTGCCGGGATTGGAGCTGCCCCATGCGATGCCGACCAACGGCCGGCCATCCTTCCGATAGCGCGCACGAAGTTCAGCGACCCGGGCCGGATCCGGCTTCAGGGGGACAAAATTCTTCCGGATCGCGGTCTCATCTGTCTCGAATACGGCCGTCAGATGCTGAACGCCCGCAAAGGCCTGGGCTTCACCGTAGGCGGCCTTGGTGCCGGGACCGACCGCTCGCACATCGGCGGCGGGAAATGTCCGCTGAAAGAGCGGCACCAACCGATGCTCGACCAGGACGATCAAACGAGCGGCCCGGGCGAGCGCACGGCCGACGGAACTCGCATGGTGGATCGCGGTGGCCAGCCCCTGCTTTTCGGTCTCCATCAGATCGACGAGCAGGGTCTGGTCCGAGATATCCTGGCCGAGCCATTCGCCGTTGACGTGGCCCTCAACGATGTGGCGCCGGGCGATCTTGAGCTCGGCCGCCGGGCCGTAGGCGCCCATACGCATCAGCGCCTTGCTGAGTTCGTCGAGCAGGCGAACCTCGCCCCGCGACTTGGCAATCGACCCCAGAGCCAGCGCTTTCGGCAGCGCTGCCGGCCAATCGCGCGCCTCAACGCTTCGCCGATAATCCGCCATCTGATCGGCAATGTCGCCCTCACGCCAGCGAAGGAAAAGCTGCCGCCGGTGGCGACGGAACCAGACCTTGTAGTTGTAGCCTGCAAGCGCGACACCGCGGCGGAACCGGCGAAGGAATTGGCTACCGGCCATCATCAACTCCATCGATGATTTGTGTAACCCGTTTGCCTGCTTCCTGCATTGCAGACCCCCATGCCTGGCCACCCTTTCGAACCAGCCGAATGTTCGGATATGTGGCTACCGTCTCGCCGAAGGCAGGCCACGACAGCCGAAACCCATCGTCGAGCATGACGACAGTCGGAACGCCAAGCGCTCCCGCCAGATTGGCGCCGGTATTGCTGATCGTCACCACCGCATCGAGCGCCGCGATTTGCGCGGCAAAGCGGTCCATATCCGACAACTGGTCGACGGAAGCGTCATGAATAATGCGTCCAGGCGCCCAGTGTTCGAATTCGGAGAGCGCTGGCCCGACGTCACCATATTGCACACTGATGAGACGTCCCGGCAGATTGCCGAGCAACGCCTGCCAATCATCCAGAGCCGGCAGATCCTTGCTCTTGTTCAAGCTTCCCCAGGCGAAGCCGATCAGAGGCCCCGGGCCACGATCGAGATAGCTGCGGCGTAACTCGGCGACCAGTCGGCGGTCCGGCTCCAACGGAGTGAACGGCGCGCGTGCTGCCGGCTCATCCGGCCAGAAGTGCTTCGCCAGTGTCTCAAAGCAGGCGAAGACATCGGCGTCCATCGCCGCCACCTCCTCTTCTCCTTCTAGCCTGACATCGAGCGCAGGATATGTTCTGCGGTAAAGTGGCGCCAATCGCGGCTCGACAAAGACGGTGCATCGGTCGGCAGCTGCAATCGCCGGGCCAAGCAGCGATGCGAACTGGAGGAAGATTGCAAGATCGCCTTCGCGCCGCTCGACGGCAAGCCGGCGACCCGCAAGATCACTGCCATCCCATTCGGGCCGGCCCGGCACTTGCTTGCTCGACGCAATCAGCTGCCAGGCACGATTCCCGCCGCCGAGACGTCTCAGTCCACGCCCGGCTTTTTTGACAAGCCCGGGATCGCCAAGCTGCTCACCGAGCAGGCCGAGTGCCAGCGCATGATCCCGGGCCGCCTGCCAGTCACGCCGCTCGACACTCTGCGCCATCAGGCTCATATGCCGTTCGACGCTTTCGTCAGCATGGCGCGAGGGACGCCTAAAAAACTTCTTCGCCCGATCGAGAACCTTCTGCAGCCGCTTGCCGTCAACACCTTGCGGGCGCAGGTCGGCGGCTTTTGCCTTCTCAAGGATGGATCGTCTGCTCGCCACGGCGACCCTCAACTATCGCTAGACAGCGTCGAACGCGCCGTCAGAATCGACGAGAGGCGCTGGCCGACGTCGTCGAGCACCACCGGCCACGCGCGTCCTTCCTTGCGCATGACGACGCCGTTCGGATACCAGGGCGTTCGATCGCCAATCACTGGCCACGCTGTCTGAAAATTGTCGTCGATCAGGAAAATAGTCGGCACGCCGAGTGCTCCGGATAGATGGGCCGCCGTATTGCTGATCGTTACGACGGCATCGAGCGCGGCGACCTGCGCCGCGAAACGGTCCATATCAACCATCTGGTCGACACTATCGTCATAGATAAGCCGCGCATCATTGCCGTTGCGCAGGCGCCGTAGCGCCGGCTTGATCTGTCCGTACTGGAGGGAAACGAACGTCGCGTGTGTCCGGGCGATAAAGCGTGCCCATTCGGGGAAATCAGGCACGTCCTTGGTGTGGGATTTGCTGCCCCAGGACAGACCCACCAGCGGCAGATCCGTCATCGAGCGATAGTGCTTGCGGAATGTCTGGACGAGTTCAGGATTTGCCCGCAGCGGCACGAAATCGGCGGCAAGTCTTTCGGCATCGCGGCCGAAAACCCAAGCGAGATTTTCGAAGGTCGCAAATTTGTCACCAACGACATTCTGCTGCGCTGGAACCACGGTCGCATTCGGGAACGTCCGCTGCAGCAGCGATACGAGACGCGGCTCGACCCGAATTGTCGCGCTTTGCGCACATCCAGCGGCGGCGCCGGCTAGTCGCGCATGGCGGATAACCCGGCCAAGACTGCGAGGGTCATCCTCTACAAGATCGATCAGCAGTCTATCCGAACCGAGGTCTTCTCCAGTCCACTCATCGACACCTTTCCCTTTTCGTTGCCGGCGAGCGGAAAGCCGAAGCTCGGCCGCCCGCGCGAAGTTGCCCAGCCGTTCGAACGCCTGGCCTGCCTTCTGCATCATTTCAGGGTCGCGGGCACGATCGGCCATGATGGCCATTTCATTGGTACTTGCTTCAAGACCTGTCCAGTCCCTGCGCGCGATCAGCGCGTCGACCTTGGCCTGCTGCTCAAGAACGGAACGGGGTTTGGAACCGGTAAACAGCCTCCGCACGGCCTTTGTATATCGGCGCAACCGCAGGCCCAATCCACCAATCACGTACCGGATATAGGAACCGTGGTAAAAGCTGGTCATCGGCCTTCAGCGCGATACGCTCTGCCGCAGCGTTTTGCCGCCTTCAACGATCGGAGCGGATGCTTCCAGATGGAAGATCGAGCGATAGATTTCGCTGCGCTCGGCAAGCTCGTCGTGAGTCCCGGAGTCCGCGAGCATGCCAGCATCAAATACCAGAATACGATCGGCCGCCTTGATCGTTGAAAGCCTGTGCGCAATGCAGATCACAGTGCGCTGAAATGCATCGTCGAAGGCAGCCTCCATGACCGCCCGTTCGTTTTCGCCGTCAAGCGCGGATGTTGCTTCATCGTAGACAATCACCGGAGCATTTTTGAGCAGGGCGCGCGCGATGGCAACGCGTTGTTTCTGTCCGCCCGATAGATTGGTACCGCTCGGCCCGACAAGCGTGTCGAGCCCGTTTTCCAGGTTAGAGGCAAAGCTGGTGACCCGGGCGAGATCCGCCGCGGACTCGATCTCCCGATCCGTGGCGTTCGGGCGTCCGTCACGAATGTTGTCACGGATCGAGCCTTCGAACAGGAAGACGTCCTGTGACACCAGTGCGATATTGTCGCGAACGTCGGAGAGGCTGATCTTCGAAATATCCTTTCCGTCGAGGAGAATCCTGCCCTTGTCCGGCTCCATCAGGCGCAGGACAAGATTGACGATGGTTGTCTTGCCGGCGCCGGAGCGGCCGACGATCGCCAGCTTCTCACGAGGTCGCACCTCGAAGGAAACACCATGCAGCGCCGGGCTGTTGCCGCCATAGGTGAAGGCGACATCTTCAAAACGGATGCTGCCCTCGACGTCGGTGAGATGTTCGCCCGCGGTTGCGAGTTGTCGCTGTTCGGGGGTATCGATCAAATCATACATCTGCTCGACGGCCACCATTTGCTTCTGGATGTCGACATTGACCCGGGCGAGCCGCTTGACGGGCTCATAGGCAAGCATAAAGGCGGTTATGAAGCCCATGAATTCGCCCGGCGTCTTGCCGTTACCGAGGGTCTGCCAACTGGCATACATAACGAAAAGGCCGATGATGAAACCGCCGCCGGTCTCCATCAACGGACTCATCAACGCCGATGTCCGGTTGATCTGGATGCCGCGCCTTTCCATCTTGCCGACGGCCTTTGCGAAGCTGGCGGCTGCCTTGTCTTCGAGTTGGAAGGACTTGATGGTGCGGATGCCTTCGACGGCTTCCGTGCCGATCGACTGGACCAGTGCAGCCAACTCCGTCTCACCCCTTGCCAGCGCCTTGAGCTTCCTGGTTATGGCGCCCACCGATAGGAACAGCAGCGGTAGAACCGTCACGGATATCAGCGACATCACCGGATCCTGCTTGACCATGACGCTTGCCAGGGCAATCAGCTTGAGCACATCGGAGACAGAGCTGCTTGTGAGGGTGAGAATAACGGCGGCCCCGGCGCGCGCGTTGAACATGATTTTGGAGACGAATTTCGCCGGATGCTGGTTGGCGAACCGGCCGATGTCGAAACGCACCATTCGGGAAAACTGCCGATTTTGAAGGTCCGAAACGATAGCCCGGCGAATCTTCCCCGTCGTAATAGTCTGGCAGTAGTCAGCGATCCCTTTGATCAGGAAAATGCCGATGATCACGAGGCTGATACCCCATGCGGCGGCAGCGTTCCGATCCACATAAATGGTATTGATCATGACACTCATGATCCAAGCCGTTGCGCCGGTCGCCGCCGCAGCGGCGATCGAACACAGCAAGCCTGTCAAATACAGCGTCTTATGCGGTGGCAGGTTTTCGACGATCAGGCGCTTGACCGGCGGATACGTCAGGGCCGCTGAAATTCGTTTCTTTGCGCTCATTCCGTTTCCCGATGCGATGTATCGTTTTCTGACGACCCTCGCTCCTGCCGATCCATGAAAATTTTCTCGGCGCCGTCACACATGCGCCAAACTGATACCTGACGTCTGACTTCGTTCGAAGTTATAGTCAATCTTGAATCCTCCTGATTGCGGCTAGCGGCGAAGCGGACTAAGTGTCGGGCATTGCTGTCGGCGGCCGGCTATGAAGATCATGGAGCCATTGTGACATTGCTAGAGCGAGTTCGACGAAAGTATCTTCGGCTCCGCCACCAACTCGGATACATTAAACCTATTCGTTTGATGGCATCGAACAAACCAAACACGAAGTATGACGACTTTGCCAGTTCTGGCACCATAACAATCCGCAAAACTTCAATATTCACTTCTGACGATATATTCTTCACGATGGGGAGTTGCTTCGCGCAGGAAATTCGACGTGCATTGACAAGCAGGCATATCGCATGCGTTCCGTCTTACAGAAATATCAGCTTCGACCCGACACAGGCCATTGTAGATGAGCTGCCTCGGCAGGAGCATATGAACTTCTACAACACATTCACTGTTCGCCTTCAGGTCGAGCAAATGCTTGGCTTGTGGGATCAGGCCGATGACGACTGGTGGCAGGTCAAGAAACGTGCTCCTTGGGGCCCAATCTGCTTTCAGGACCCGTACCGCCGCGGCATCTTCGCCAAATCTCCGGAAGTTCTCAAAGAGGTGATCGAGAGCATGAACCGAGAGATGCGGGTTGGCTTTGATGCAGCCACGGCATTCATATTCACCTTCGGAATGACTGAGGTCTTCATCAACAGGGCCAGTGGCAAAGTAGCAGCACAGAAACCGCTTTATCGTGGCGGAGGCGGAATGCAGGAAACGACGCTTCACGTCAGCAGCTTCCAGGAAAACTACGCCAACGTGATGGCGACCGTGGACATGGTCCGTCAACACAAACCCGATGCACCGATAATTCTCACAGTCTCACCGGTTGCATTGGCTCGCACGTTTCAAGACGTGGATGTCGTCACCGCGAGCACTGAAGGCAAATCCGTTCTTCGGGCTGTGCTTGGTCAAGTCTGCCGGGAACGGGACAATGTCCATTACCTTCCCTCGTTCGAGTTTGTCACCTATAGAGGCCTTGCTCGTAGCTATCGAGAGGACTTACGGCACGTAAAGATATCAGTCGTCGACGAGATTGTTGAACAGTTCTTCAATGCGTTCTTTTCGCCGTCGTCGCCGTAGCCGCAGCCATTCAGCGCTAGCTTGCCTTTACGACGATCGCCTGCCCCGTTGGAAGCTCGATGATGCCTTCCGGGCGGTTTTCGAAGAATTGGTCAAATGCCTTTCGGGCTCCAGGACAGAGCGCAGAGCCGTAGTCGTCACAGATGATCATGCCATTCGCGCACACCCGATCGTAGAAGAAGGCAAGCGCGTCACGTGTCGGCTCGTATAGATCGACGTCAATATGGACCAGGGCGAAACGCCGGTCGGATACGCTGGAAAAAGTGTCTGGTATCCATCCCACATGAAAAGTGGTGTTGCTGAAGTCGGAAATATTCTCTCTGGCTATCTTCTCGTCGGTGCTGAGATCGCCGGACTTCCATGGCGTTCGGCCGTTTAGCTTGCGATCCTCTGCGGTTGGTTCGGAGAGGCCAGCGAACGAGTCGAAAAGGTGGTATTGCCGGGGCCGAAGATCGCTCATCAGCATGAATATCGTCGACCGGCCTTGCCTGACGCCGCATTCGGCCACATCGCCATCGATGCGCTCGATCGATCGCAAGCAGCTTTGCAGGACGAAAGCCCGGGGATCTGGGATCCCGCGGATGTCTTTGACCCGCTGCAGCGCCTTTCGGAAAAACGGCTGGTCCTTCCAGACCATATGACTGGAATAAACATAGAAGCCGTATTTGTCGGCCTTCTTCTGAGAGACCTTATACCAAGCCACGCCTCTGCGTTTTTTCGAAATAACAGCAAGTGCCGCGTCTCTCAATTTCATCTGTATCCTCCAGCATTTCGATATGTTCACAAAACGGGCAGAAGAGAAAGCTCTGCCGGCATCAGACGCGGAATGAAATCGAGTTCCCGGCTGAAGGACATTGGCTTATCGAGCGCCGCAAGGAAGCGCTCAGAGTGCTCGTAATAAGAGCCAGCGCCGAGAATGGAACTCCCATGGAGTGCGACTGAAGATCACGGGTCACGTGCCTAGCCCCAGGCAGGAAGTAGTCGATC
This sequence comes from Mesorhizobium sp. M1322, assembly GCF_040318085.1. Lineage (NCBI taxonomy): Bacteria > Pseudomonadati > Pseudomonadota > Alphaproteobacteria > Hyphomicrobiales > Phyllobacteriaceae > Mesorhizobium > Mesorhizobium sp. M1322. The sequence goes on along the minus strand of NZ_JAMYLP010000042.1, from coordinate 19,305 downwards.
CCAGGCGGACTGTCTGAGTTAACGCATTGCCCGGCTGGCGCTGCGCGCGCCGCAAGTGACGGCGCCTGCGGCAGATGCCCATCGAAAAGCTCAGGCTCGTCATCGCGCTTGGCGGCGGCAGGCAGCCCTCAACATCGATCGCTGGCGGAGGAAGGCCACAGGTCTCAACACAGCGAGAACGGCTGGCTGGCGCATTCCCGCCATTCTCGAGCAAGGCGCGGGTGCGCCAGGTATTGTTCAGTCGCAAATCGAGAGGTTCAGTCGACTGCCCCGACCAGAACATCGGGGTGTTCAAGTATCGCGACCCAGCGCCCGCTATGCGTGGACGATTGCCTTTTTAGGAATCTATATCCAGTTTCCGACCAAAGCTTCACATCGTCGCTGAGATTGTCGAGCACATAGTCGCCTTTGTCGGTCTTGACTGTCAGCACTGCGTGCCCCTCGCCGTCCTTCTTTCTGACGACGGTGATCAGAAGGTTCGAGAGCGATATGCCCTCCAAATTGAGCATCTGACGCTTAAGCAGGACGTAGTCCTCGCAGTCGCCGATCGCGCTAACAGGATAGGACCAAAATTCCATCGTGCCGTGAACGGCAAAATCACTCACGGGCTTGATCGATCCATTCACCAGCTTGTTGACGGACGCGAGCTTGTTTTCCATGCCTCTGCTCAAAAGGACTGGAGGGACCCTGCCCGATCGTATCCTGCATTCTGCGGCCTGCCTTCGGCAGAATTCCATGTAGCCGACCGGGATGGAACTCCGCTGCCCGATGGCCATGGCACCAGGCACCGCATCCGCCGAAGCTTTCTCCATCGGCGTCGCGGACATCATCAAGCCCAACAATAGGCCGGCACACAGCCATGCCCTCGGTATCACCAATCCCATTCGCCCCGCCCAAGGTAACGACCCGAAACAATCTTTAATATCGCGTTACCATCTTTTCATGGGCACATCAACGCAGCCGTCACAAATTTACAGCGACGTCGCCATCGCCAAACGTGGACAGGCGGCCGAGATAAAATTGTAGCCAAATTTGTCGAAGCGACCGAAGTCCAAGAGCTACGGGGCTCTCGCGTAGATTCACATACATTCGGATACGTTTCGATGGCACCCGGGCAAACCTCCGCGACAGACGTGGCGTAAGTTTCAATAGTGAGCAGGAAGCCTCGTCATAGTGACGGGACGGAAAGCCGACAGCGATTTCGCAAGCAGGAGTCCATAGCGCGCGAGCCGCCGATTGGCCGGTCTGCTCATTCGAAGAAAGGAAAATACGATGAACAAGCCCTTCTTGCCATGTCGACGGGAGTCTCGCTCGCTGCCAATCAAAACCCGGATCGCGATCCCACCCGCGGATTTGCTACTAGCGTCGACAACGGCGAAATGACGTTGGACACCAGTCATACGGCTTCCTTGCCTCAGCCCGTGGTAGCCCCCAAAGAAGAACAACCACAGCCCGGCAAGGTCCTCAGGGTCGTGCACCGTGGGCGGGCCGTTAACATACTGACCTTGTCCTCCCATGGAAAAATGTCCAATCACCCGCCATGCAACGAGGGTGGTTGGACAGGGGAGCGCAAGAAATCCTGCTGCCATGGATGAATTGAATGTCTCAAGCGCTGCGATCGGTTCCGCTTCAACCTCACCGAATGAGCCCATATCCCAGGTCAGAACTCCCACGGAGAAAACAACTTGAGACCGGTCGTGCCGAAGTCACCCAAATTCCGCGTCGCCAAGCGGCCACCATTCACCTTTGAGATTGCAGCAATCATGCCGTCGGGCGCTGACATCCCCCGGCCCTGCCGCACGGCAGTACCCATGATTTCCCCGTAGGCCATCGCGGCTTCCTCGGTCAGCCCGAAGATCCGATCAGCAAACCGACGACGCCAATCCGAGAGCCCCTGCTCCAAACGCTCGGCACGCTGATCTGGTCGAATTTTCTGGATGCCGAAGGCGATCTCGGCAATCGTCACGGTCGGAAGCGCAAGTTCAGCGTCATGGCGGACCAACCATGCGATCACGGCAGGATCGGGCGACTTCTTCAACGTCTCGGAAATGACGTTTGTATCAAGGAAGATCAAAGCTCAGGTCCCGCATGAACCTGCCGATCATCCCGGATTACTGCTTCAAGGTCGATTTCGGTGCCATAAGCGCTAGCAATACGAGCGTAGAACGTCGATGCCGGCTCGCGACCTGCTTCCCGGACCTCGTAGGATTCCAGGGCACGCTCGACCACGTCGGCGATCGAGCGGTTCTCGCGTCGAGCAAGCCGGTGCGCAAGATCACGCGCCTTGGCGCTGCGTACGGAAAGCTGAGGTTCGGCCATATGGACTCCTTTGGCACAGATATAGCCCTTCATCGCACTGCTAGCAAGATGGCAGGTGATGGCTTGCTATCCGTGAGCTGGGCGAGGTCGTCTTCGCCGATATTGCCAAGCGGGCTCGGTTTATCTGAACGCCCTGACCAAGCAGCGACTACTACAGGAGATGAAGGCTGGCCCGCGACAACCTCTACATCCCGCCCTACTGGCGCTGATCAGTGATCTGCCGCCAGCGAAGATCGCAAGATGTATAGACAACCGGCCGCAACTGGTGTTCGCTTCCCGCATTCAATTTTCGGGAATGCAGGAACCGTAACGCCATGGATGCCGCTCCCTTGTTCGACCTGACGGGAAAAACGGCTCTGGTGACGGGCGCCAGCCGCGGCATCGGCCAGGCTATGGCGGAGGCGCTCTCCGCGGCTGGTGCCGACGTCGCGGTGACCGCCCGCGACGAAACATCGCTTCGTGAGACGGCGGACCGAATTAGCGCTAACGGGCGAAGATCGCTTTGCCGGTCTCTCGACGTGCTCGACACCGACCGTATCCGCGTGGTGGTCGACGATGTCGCGAATGGCTTTGGTGGGCTCGACATCCTAGTCAACAACGCCGGCTACGAACAAGTCCAGCCCTCGCTCGACGTGGACGAAGCAGTGTGGGACCGCATCGTATCGACCAATCTGAAGGGCGCCTTCTTCTGCGCGCAGGCTGCGGCGCGGCGGATGGCTGCCGACAAGAGCGGTGGCGCGATCATCAATCTTTGCTCACTGACCTCCTATGTCGGCATTCCGACCGCGGTGCCTTACGGTTCGTCCAAGTCTGGGCTCCTGGGCATGACGCGCGCGCTCGCCGCGGAATGGGCATCGCTCGGCATCCGCGTCAACGCCATCGCTCCGGGCTATTTCCATACGGCGATGACGGATGCCTTTTATCAGGATCCCGACTGGCAGACAGCGATGCTGGCCAAGATCCCGCAGCGGCGCTTCGGCACGATGCAGGATCTGGCCGGCGCCGTTGTGTTCCTTGCGAGCGGGGCTTCCGCCTATGTCACCGGGCATTGCCTCCCAGTCGACGGCGGCTACCTCGCATCCATCTGAGCGATTGAGGTTCGGTGCAATGAGGACCGTGTAGACCGATCTTGTATATGGTTGTATATACCACCTGACACGCTGGGTGTTCTTGCATGCGACTGGCGGCAAAAAGGGGAACCACAATGCAGGAGCCTTTCCGAGCCACAGCTTCGCGCGAAGCGGAAGGCGACAGGGAAATCGCGGTCACGGTCCGCAATGTCGGGATGGACTTCGATGGGGTTCATGCCGTCAAGAATGCGTCCTTCGATCTGCCGAAGGGCCGCTTCCTCACCATTCTCGGGCCCTCGGGGTCCGGCAAGACAACCCTCCTGCGCATGATCGCCGGGTTCCAGACCCCGAGCAGCGGCGAGATCTTCATCAACGGCGAAGCGGTGAGCGCAGTACCACCGCACAAGCGGTCGATCGGCATGGTCTTTCAGAGGCTTGCGTTGTTTCCACATATGACGGCGGCAGAGAATGTCGCCTTCCCGCTGAAGATGCGTCGGCGCGACGCACGCACCATTCCCGAACGCGTCGAGCGATATCTCGCGCTGGTCCGCCTCGGGGGCTACGGCGGCAGGCGCATTCACGAACTTTCCGGCGGACAGCAGCAGCGCGTCGCGATCGCGCGCGCTCTCGTGTTCGAGCCCGACCTGCTGCTTCTCGACGAGCCGCTGGCTGCACTCGACCGCAAGTTGCGCGAGGAAATGCAGCTCGAATTCCGCCGCATCCAGCGCGAGCTCGGCGTCACCACGATCAACGTCACCCATGACCAGCGCGAGGCGCTGGTGGTTTCCGACGACATCGTCGTCATGGATCAGGGCGAGATCCAGCAGAAGGCGCGGCCGATCCACACCTACCGTCAGCCCCGCAACGCCTTCGTCGCCAATTTCATCGGCGTCACCAACTTCATTGCCGGTACGGTACGGTCCGTATCGGAAGGGGGCGACGTCTCCATCCTTCGCGGTGCTCTGATGCTTGCCGGCAAGGTCGGCCATCCGGTCAATCCGCCCATCGAGGGCGGCAAGGCGTCGGGAGCGATCCGAGCAGAACAGATCCGTCTCGCCGGCGATGCTGCTCAGCTGTCGAAGCTCGATTGCGTGCTGGCCGGGACTGTCACCGACACAATCTTCGAAGGCGAGCGCATGGTCTACGAGGTAGCCTGCGCCGCGATTGGCGACGAGGTCATTCGCGTTTTCGACCATGATCCCGCCGCGCACACGCAGTTCGACATAGGCGAAAGCGTGTTCCTGGGGTGGAATGCCAGGGACATGCTTGTTTTTCGATAGAACCGGAAACCGGTCAAACCCAGAGGAGAATGCAGATGAAGCGCTTTAAGCCGACATTATCCCATCTTTCCCGCAGAACCTTCCTTCAAGCCACCACCGCGCTCGGCGGCGCCTCAGCGCTCGGCCTGCGCGGCGCCTATGCGCAGGAACCGGAAAAGCCGGCGGAGATCATCGTGCGCGCCTGGGGCGGCAGCTGGGTGGACAGCCTGAAGGCCGGCGTGTCCGACAGCTTCACCAAAATGACGGGGATTGCCGTCCGTCACGACCTGACCGAAGACAACGAGATCCAGCCAAAGGTCTGGGCAGCCGTGGCGCAGAACCGCGTCCCGCCGATCCACATCAACTGGGACACCACCACCAATGCCACGAAGTCGGCATTGCGCGGGGTCACGGAAGACCTCTCCGACCTGCCGAACCTCGCCAATGTGACGGACCTTGCCAAGCCGGCCGGCCTGGAAGGCTTCCCGATCGTCAACACCTACGGCTATGTCTATGTGCTCGCCTATCGGCCTGCGGCATTCCCGGACGGACCGCCGAAGTCCTGGAAAGACCTGCTCGACCCGAAGTTCAAGGGCCGGCTTGCCTTTTACAATGACGGCATCGGCTTCCATTTCCCAGCCCAGGTCGCCGGTGGCGGCAAGCTGGAGGACATACCCGGCAACATGCAGCCGGCTTGGGATTTCATCACAAAGATGAAGGCGCAGCAGCCGCTGCTCGGCGAAGATCCCGACTTCACCACCTGGTTCCAGAACGGCGAGATCGACGCCGCCTGCACCATCTCGACCAACGCCCGAGAGGCCCGCAAGAACGGCGTGAAAATCGAATGGGTCGTGCCGGAGGAGGGTGCGAAATTCGACACGGACGGTCTGTGGATTCCCAAGGGCCTGCCGGAGAACGAACTCTACTGGGCCAAGCAGTACATCAACCATGCGCTGACCAAGGAAGCCCAGCAGGTCTGGCTGGACGGCCTCGGTTTGCCGGGTGTGGTGCCGGGCCTCACACCGCCGAAGGATCTCTTGGGGGATCCGTCCTATCCGACCACCGAAGCGGATTTTAAGCGCCTCATCCGCATCTCGTCGAAGATCCAGGTCGAGAATGAGAGCGAGTGGTTTTCCAAGTTCAAGGCGATCATGCAGGGCTGACGCCGGTCGGCCGGTGCTGCGCTTGCGCGGCACCGGCTCCTTCACGATGTCGGTACGGATTTTTCATGCGGGCAACCAGGACAGCCTATCCCCTCAAATGGCGCATCATGGATGCGCTGGAAGGCGTTGCCGCCGCCATCTGGCCAGCGCGGTTCCGGCGCGCTACGCCCTATCTGATGCTGCTTCCGGCGGTGCTGCTGGTCGGACTGCTCGTGCTCGGTCTCATCCAGATCGCGGATGCGAGCCTGCGCACGCTCGACACCACCACCTTCCAGTTCTCGGACGACTACTCCATCGCCAATTTCCGCCGCGCACTGACGGAGCCGCTGTTCCTCGTTGTCGCGCAGCGCAGCCTCATCGCCGCCCTGATCGTCACCGCAGTGACGCTCGTCTTCGCCTTTCCCTACGCCTATCTGATGGTGCGCACGCGTTCGCCAGGATTGCGCAAATTCCTGCTAATTGCGCTGTTCCTGCCCTTCTTCATCGGCCAGGTGGTGCGTGCCTATGGCTGGCTGATCATCCTCGGCAATCAGGGCATGGTAAACGAGGCGCTCGGCCTTGTCGGGGTCGCCCCGATGCGGCTCATCTACAACTATCCCGCCGTGCTGTTCGGCCTCGTCCAATACATGCTGCCGTTTGCCGTGCTGATGCTCGCGCCGGCACTCACCGCCATTCCCGAAGAACTGGAGGCGGCCGCTGGATCGCTCGGCGCCAACTGGGTTCGCACGTTCATCCATGTCGTGTTGCCACTCGCTCGTCCGGGCTTCATCGGCGCCGGAGTGGTGGTGCTGACGCTTTCGCTAACCGATTTCGCAGTCCCCGCGATCCTTGGCGGCGGCTCGCAGGACTTCATCGCCAACGCCATCTACGATCAGTTCTTCCGAACGTCCGATCAGGGCCTCGGCGCGACGCTGGCACTTATGCTGGTCGCGCTCGGGTCAATCCTTGTCGGCCTCGTGTTCGCGCTGTTCGGAGCCGGAACGCTTGCGATGGGGAGGTCACGGGTGTGAGCGGCTCGCGCAGCAAATCCGTTGTCTTGTGGACCCTGGTTACGATCGCCCTGGTGACGCTTTCGGCGCCGACCATCGTCGTGCTCGGCGCTTCCTTCACCGGCGGCAACATCATCACGTTTCCGCCGGACGGGCTGTCGCTGCGGTGGTACGCGCGCATCTCGCAGGCCTCCGACCTGCGCAACGCTTTCCTGCGCACGCTCCATGTCGCAACGGTCTGTACGATCGTTGCCATTCCCGTGGGCACGCTGGCTGGCATCGCGCTGGCGAAATATGCGGTGCGTTTTGAGAAGACGATCCAGATCTATCTGCTGCTGCCCTTCACCATCCCGCTGATCGGATCGGGCATCGGCCTCATGCTGATTTTCGGCAACGCCGGCATTCTCGGCCAGCTCTGGCCGGTCGGCATCGCCTGCTGCGTCATCAACCTTCCCTTCATGATCTGGGCGGTCACGGCGAGTGCCACCGGACTTGACCCGGACCTGGAACTGGCCGCCGCCAACTGCGGCGCGCCGCCGCTCCAGGTGTTCTTCTCCGTCACCTTGCCGGCGGTTATGCCGGGGGTGATTACCGGCTCGCTGCTGATGTTCATCCTTGCGCTCAACGAGTTCCTGGTCAGCCTGCTGCTCGTCGATGCGCGCATCGTGACGCTGCCGGTGCTAATCTACAATTCCATCCGCTCGATCATCACACCGGACCTTGCGGCGATCTCCGTGGTCTTCATCGCCTGCTCGGCTGTCGCCATCTTCCTGCTCGACAGGCTGGTCGGGCTCGACATCTTCCTGAAATCGAAATGAGGAATGCCGGCCCGCCGGGTCGCGAAGGAAATCCTATGCCAAACGTATCGTTCCATGACTTGAGCCAGATCGACGCCGCTGGTCGTGCGGCGTTAATGCGACGCTCCGAGATCGACCTCTCCGGTTTTATGGAGAAGGCCGCACCGATCATCGAGGCGGTTCGAACGGAAGGCGACGCCGCGCTCGTCCGCTTCGCCCGCGACTTGGACAAGGCAGATCTCGATGCCGCGCGGCTGAAGGTCAGCCCCGCCGAGCTCGACGCCGCCTTCGGCATGGTGGATGAGGACGTGGTCGCCGCCATTCGCTTCGGCATCGACAACATCCGGCATTTCCACGAAGAGCAGAAGCCGGAAGCCATGTGGCTTAAGGAAATGCGGCCCGGCGCGTATGCCGGGGACCGCTTCACGCCGATCCGCTCGGTGGCGCTCTATGTCCCGCGCGGCAAGGGGGCGTTCCCTTCGGTGACAATGATGACCGCAGTGCCCGCCGTCGTGGCGGGCGTCCCGGAGCTTGCTATCATCACGCCGCCAGCGGCCGATGGTTCGGTGGACGCAGCGACACTGGTTGCGGCGCGCCTCGCTGGCGTCGAAACGGTCTACAAATGCGGCGGCGCGCAGGCGGTCGCAGCGGTCGCCTACGGTACAGAGACGATCAGGCCCGCGCTCAAGATCGTCGGTCCAGGCAGCCCTTGGGTCGTTGCGGCCAAGCGGCTGCTTGCGGGAGTCATCGATCCCGGCCTTCCCGCCGGTCCGTCCGAAGCGATCATTCTCGCCGACGACAGTGTGCATGGCGGGCTGGCCGCGCTCGACCTCCTGATCGAAGCGGAGCACGGGCCGGACTCGTCGGCCTATCTGGTTACCCACAGCCGCCGCGTGGCGGAGGAGGCACTGGCGGCGCTGCCTGAGCACTGGGCGCGCATGACCGAGCAGCGGGTAGCGTTCTCCACCGCGGTCCTGACCGGCGCCTGTGGCGGAATCGTGCTGACGGCGTCGATCGAGGAGAGCTACCGCTTCATCAACGACTATGCACCCGAGCATCTGGAGATCCTCTCCACCGATCCGTTCGCGCACCTTAGCCACATCACCGAAGCTGCCGAGATCCTGATGGGGCCGCACACGCCGGTTTCGATCGGCAATTTCGGGCTGGGTCCCAACGCCGTGCTGCCGACCAGCCGCTGGGCGCGTACCTGTGGACCGCTCTCGGTCACGGATTTCGTCAAGCGCTCTTCGATCGGCTACGTGACGGCGGCGGCCTATCCGGAATTCGCCCGCCATGCCCGCACATTTGCCCGCTACGAAGGCTTCTCCTCGCATGAACACGCCGTTTCCGACGTGCGCGACCGATATCTGGTGCGGTAGCGGATCATGAAGGCGGCCAGACTCCATGCGGCGGGCGATCTGCGGGTTGAGGATGTGCCGTCTCCCGGCGAACCAGCGCCTGGCTGGGTGCGGCTCAGGGTGACGGCCGCCGGCATCTGCGGCTCCGACCTCCACAATTTCCGCACCGGTCAGTGGATCAGCCGCGCGCCGAGCGTTGTTGGACATGAGTTCGCTGGCGAAGTGACTGCCGTGGGGGCCGGCGTGTCCCAGGTGGCCCTCGGAGACCGGGTCGTCGCTAATTCGCGTTTCTGGTGCGGCGAATGTCCTGCTTGCCGGGCCGGCCTGAATAATGTCTGTGCCACACTGGGCTTTGTAGGGGAGGTCTGCGACGGCGGCTTCGCGGAAGAGACAGAGCTGCCGGCGCGGCTGCTCATGCGCCATGACCCTGCGCTCGATCCCGCAATCGCCGCCATGGCGGAGCCGCTGGCGGTCGCCCTGCACGCAGTGCGGCGGCTGTCGGCGCCGGCCGGGGCGCCGGTGCTTATCGCCGGCTGCGGCCCGATTGGCGGGCTGGCGGCGCTGCTCCTGTCGCGGCGCAGCAAGAGACCGGTCCTCGTCGCCGACCGCAATGCGGCGCGTGCGGATCTTGTGGCCGAGGTGAGCGGCGCGACCGTCGTCGACCTGGACGCCGTGCCCTGTGATCCCAACCTGCGCCATGCTATCGACGCGACGGGAAACGTGACGGTGATGGCGCGGCTGCTCGATCTTTTGGCCGGCGGTGGCACGCTTGCGCTGGTCGGCATTTCGCATGGCCGCCTCGACCTCGACCCCAACCTCCTGGTCGAGCGCGAGATCACGCTTGTCGGCTGCCACGCCTTCGCCGACGAGCTTGCGCCGGCCGTAGGCATGCTTGGCGATCTCGCCCCGGCGCTGTCGCGTTTCGTGGCCGAAGAGATCGCGATCGATGAAATCCCCGCCGCCTACCAGCGCCTGATCGCAGGCGCCAGCGGCGGCCTGAAGACCATCGTCCGAATGGAGAGAGGGCGATGATCAAGCTTCCCGAAACCGCCGGACCGCTCTACGAAAAGGTCAAGGACTACGTGCTTGGCAACATCGGCAGCGGCAAATGGCCGAAGGACCGCAGGCTGCCTTCCGAAAACGAACTGGTCAGCACGCTCGGCGTCTCGCGCATGACCGTGCACCGGGCGCTGAGGGAACTGACCTCGGAAGGCCACCTCCTGCGCATCCAGGGCGTAGGCACCTTCGTGGCGCCGCCGAAACCGCAATCTGCCCTCATCGAAATCAGGAACATCGCCGGCGAGATCGCCGCGCGCGGTGGACGCCACAGGGCCGAGGTCCTCGTGCTCGAGAAGATCCGCGACCCGGCGCTGGACCTCATTGTCGCGTTCGAGTTCATGCGCCGCAGACCGGTCGCCCATTCGATCATCCTGCATTTCGAGGACGATGTGCCCGTCCAGCTTGAGGAACGCTTCGTCAATTCGGCTCTCGCACCGGACTACCACCGGCAAAATTTTGTCGCGACCACCACCTACGACTATCTGCAGCGGGCGACGCCGCTGACGGAAGTGGAGCACGTGATCTCGGCCGTCGCCGCCGACGAGATGGCCGCCGGCCGTTTGATGATCCGGCCAGGCGACCCCTGCCTGCTCCTGCATCGGCGGACCTGGTCAGGCGCGGCGGTCGCTACCGTCAACAAGCTCACCTATGTCGGCAGCCGCTATTCGCTGGGCAGCCGCTACGCGCCCTCGCCCGCATGAGCGGGGTCACGTAGCCAAGCCGGGCGGGGCACCCTATCGGCCCAACGGCTGCTTTGATAGGGAATCAGTTCCGCCTGCGCCGCCGTTTTTCTTGTTGACGCCGACCGGCTCAGGTTCTGGGTCAAGCCTGGCCGCCTGTCAAATTGCACCGGAGCGGCCAGACTGATTGGGAATGTCCGGGAAGCGGCCGACCGTTCAAACTGACCCGGGGACCACGAAAACCAGCCAGGCGATGACAGGACCGATGATGGCGATGAGCGCGCTGTAGATCAGCAACGTCTTCAGCACGCTCTCGCGCTCTTCTTCCCGGGCATTGGCGACGACCAGCGCACCGTTGGTCGAAAACGGACTGGTGTCAACGATGGTTGTGGAGATCGCGATCGCGGCAACCACCTATGGCACTGATCTGTCCCTGCAGGAGGAACGGCACGGCCAGTGGAATGATGGCTCCCAGCAATGCCGTGGACGAGGCGAATGCCGATACAATGGCGCCGGTGAAGCAGAGGAGGAGTGCAACCAGCAGCGGCATGCCCAGGCTCGAAATGCCGTGGGCGACGTAGTCGATCGTGCCGATCTTCTCCATCACGCCGACATAGGTGATGATGCCGGCGATCAGGAGCACCGTCGACCAGCTGACCTTGTCGATCGCTGCCTTTTGGGTCTTCGGCGAGAGGAGCGCGAGAGCGACCGCGACGGTGATCGCCACCAGGCCGACATTGAACTTGAGGACAAGTGCGCCGACCGCGAGCGCGGTTAGGCCGATCAATGTCATCAACCTTTCCGTCGTCAGGCCGGAAAGCGCCGACACATTTTTTGTCTGCTCCTCAAAGACGTGATGGCTGATCGGAGTAGCCGGCGTGCCACCGTGGCCGACGATTGACTGCGTCACGCCCTCGGGGTGGAGGTCAGGCAGCGGTCCCGACGTGACCGAATACTTACGCAGCACCTTCGAGCCGCCGAAGACGAAGAATACGAGGACGGCTATGGCCACGTTGAAGAAGAAACTGGAGAGAAACAATGATGTCGGCGCGAACGGCAGCCCGCCTTTTCGACGATCTGGTTGGTGATGCCGCCATAGACGCTGATCGGCGAAAAGCCGCCCGCCTGTGCACCGTGAATAACCATCAATCCCATCATGACCGGATTGATGCGGTACTGGAACGCAAAACCCAGCGCCACCAGGGCCAGGATGGCGACCGCCGCAGGTCCGAGCGCACCGAAGCCGGTGATGACGGCGGCGACCAGGAACATGACCCAGGGAATCCACGCCACATGTCCGCGCACCAGTTTGACCGCGCCCTCGACCAGCCAATCGATGGTACCGTTGATCTGGGCGATGGCGAACAGGTAGGTAATGCCGACCAGTGTCAGGAAGAGGTCGCTCGGGAAGCCAGCAAATATTTCCGCCGGCTTCATGGCCATGATGAGCGAGCCGACCAAAAAGGCGCATGCGATGCGAGTGCGCCCATATTGATCGGCTGGATGGTGGCGATCACGAACATGCCGACCAGCAGCGCGATCGACAGAATCTGGATGTTCATAGCTTCCTCCCTCGGGAAACGCCTTCAGGCGCCCGTTCTAATTTTCCATCGGTTCGTAGATCAGCCTGCGTTGGTCTCGCTCCCAATCACCAACGCAGGGCAGTCAGCGCCTGCTAGGAGGCGGGCATGTAAAGGTTGCTGAACCGGTAGCGCAGAAGGTTCTTCTGCACCTTTCCCATGGTATTGCGCGGAAGGTCCTCGGCGAAGATCACCCGTTTCGGCTGCTTGTAGCGCGCGAGGCGGTCGCGCAGCGCGTTGAGCACGGCCTTTTCGTCCATTGTGGCACCGGGCTTGAGCACCACGATGGCCGTGACCCCCTCCCCGAAATCCGGATGTGCAATGCCGATGACCGCACTCTCGGCGACACCGTCGAGTTGATCGATCTCACCCTCGACTTCCTTCGGGTAGATATTATAGCCGCCGGAGATCACCAGGTCCTTGTCGCGGCCGACGATGTGGAGATAGCCCGCCTCATCGATCTTGCCGAGGTCGCCGCTGATGAAATAGCCGTCCTTGGTGAACTCCGCCGCAGTCTTTTCAGGCATCCGCCAATAACCTTTGAAAACGTTCGGGCCCTTGATCTCGATCATGCCGGTTTCGCCTGGTCCGAGCGTCTCGCCCGTGGCCGGATCGGTGACCCTCACCGACACGCCCGGGAGTGGGAAACCGACTGTCCCTGCCCTTCGCTCGCCGTCATAGGGGTTTGAGGTGTTCATGTTGGTTTCGGTCATGCCGTAGCGTTCGAGAATGGCGTGACCGGTGCGCTGCTTGAATGCGGCGTGCGTTTCAGCGAGCAGCGGCGCCGAGCCGGAGATGAACAGCCGAATGTTGGCGACCGTCTCCCGGTTCAGGCCCTCATGCTGAAGCAACCGGACATAGAAGGTCGGCACGCCCATCATCAGCGTCGCCCGCGACATCAGAGGAAGGATTTCGTCAGGCTCGAACTTTGGCAGCAGAAACATCGAGGCGCCGGAAACCAGCGTGACATTGGTCGCCACGAAGAGCCCATGCGTGTGAAAAATCGGCAGCGCGTGGATCAGCCGGTCGGCTGCGGTCACGTGCCAGCATTCGCGCAGTGCTAATGCATTGGACAAAAGGTTGTCGTGCGTCAGCATTGCGCCCTTGGAACGGCCGGTGGTCCCAGATGTGTACAGGATCGCGGCGAGATCGTCAGGCGCGCGCGCCGCGTCGAGAAAATCGGCAGACTCGTCCCTGACCAACTCCATGAGCGACCCGGCGCCGTCCGCATCGAGCGTTTCGACAATCGCGCCGTGGCCGTGCGCGATCCTTTCGACATCAGCTCGCGACTTCGAGGAGACGATGACGAGCCGCGGTTCGGCGTCACCGATAAAATAGTCGAGTTCAGCCAGCGTATAGGCGGTATTCAGCGGCAAATAGATCGCCCCGCAGCGCACGCATGCGAGATAGAGCATCAGAACCAGCGGGCTCTTGTCCACCTGGACCGCGACGCGGTCGCCTGGGCGAACGCCGAGCACATCAATTGCGCTGGCGATCTGTCCGGAGAGCCGCAGCGCATCTCCATAGGTCCAACGCTGACCATCAATAGTCTCGATGAAAATCGACTCGCCTGACTTGGCGGATGCTCGCATGGCGTCGAACAGGTGATTGCTCATTGAACTCCTCCCAATTTGCTTATTAGGTTTTCTGCATTTCGGTGCGGCGTCGACGAACCGGGGCGTCAATACTGGTGTCGGTCGAAGCGGTTGCCGCCAGTTTTCTCACCTCCGGCGAAGCAGCGATCTCGCCATGTTGCGCCAAGGCTTCGTGGTTCGCCTCGATGTCGTCCAACTTGTAAAAGTAGTTGACCATCAAGCCGTGGGACTGCCGCATCGCCTTGGCGGAGCGATCGGCGAGGAAGTTCAGCCGTTCAAGGCGAGCGCCGTTGCCCAAATGAAAACGCGCCACAGGATCGACCGGCCGTCTGCCGGTGGCACGTTCCTTGACGAAATAGCGTGCGGCGAGCGGGAGGAGCACAGCTTCAACGACCCGTGCCTTCTGCGGATTGTCCGCCCAGCTCGGATCGTCCAGCAGCTCGAGCGTCTTGAGGGCCTGATCATCGAGGCTCGCATCGGTTGCCTTGCGCAGTCTTGCTAGCCAGCCAGCGAAACCCGGAACCGGCGACAGCGTCACGAAGGTCTTCAAGCCCGGCAGGTCGCGGCGCAAATCCTCCACCACCTGCTTGATCAGAAAGTTCCCGAAAGAGATGCCGCGCAGTCCGTCCTGGCAGTTCGAGATCGAATAGAAGACAGCGGTGGTGGCGTCCTGGGCCGTGATCGGCGAACGGTTTACGTCGAGCACATCAGCGATTGCAGAGGGAATCGGCTTGGTGAGCGCAACCTCAACGAAGATCAGCGGATCGTCTGCGAGACGCGGGTGGAAGAACGCAAAGCACCTGCGGTCGGCTGGAGCTAGCCTCCGCCGCAGTTCCTCCCAGCCGGCGATTTCATGCACAGCCTCGTATCTGATGATCTTCTCCAGGATGTCGGCTGGCGTCGACCAGTCGATCGGACGCAGGGTCAGAAAACCGCGGTTGAACCATGAGCCGAACAGGTGGGCGAAGTCGGCATCGAACGGCGCGAAACGGTTCCGTCGCATCCTTCATGGCTAATAGGCGCTCGCGCATCTCCACCAGTCTTGCCGTGCCTTTGGGGGCCAGGTTGAGTCTGCGCACCAGTTCCTGGCGACGCGGCTCGGCGGCCTGGTGCAGTTCGATGACGGCGTCCGAACTCCTGTCGCTGCGGTAGCGCTCGAGGGCTTTGTCAAGCTTGGCGATGTCTGGGCCGAACTGTTCGTGCAGCATACGCACGAAGTCTTGGTGACCGGCCGTGTCCAGTGGGCCCAGCGCTGAAGGACCTCGGCGGCCAATGCCATGCCCGAGGCTTCGCCCCGGCTCGACAAAAGCATGTCGCAGAGTGTTTCGATATTCGTCTCGGCTTGGACCGGCTCGCTGCGCGCCCCTGCCGCAAGCAACCTGCGGCCGCGATCGGTGATGCTTTGCACCATATCGCTGAAGAACGAGATGCCGGCCATGTCGAGTCCTCCTGGCAAAGTCGAAATCGGCGCAAGCAGACCTTCCACGCGGTCTCGACGCGTGCTGGTGCTCGGATGCGTCCAGCGATTTGTGTGCGACTTGCCTTTTATGGTATCGTTTTTAAACGTCATTGTACGCAAAGTCAACGTTCTTGCATACAAGATTTATCATGCTGCATTGGAAGGCCCAAGAAATGTCGGAGAATGTCGTTCAGCGCCTACGTGACGAGATTGAAAACGGCATAATCTCGAACGACTTCGCCCCCGGTGCGCGGCTGGACGAGGTGCAATTGGCAACACGCTTCGGCGTGTCGAGAACGCCGGTGCGCGAGGCGCTGATGCAGTTGAACGCAATCGGGCTGGTAGAGATCCGGCCGCGCCGGGGTGCCGTGGTGATCGACCCGGGACCGCACCGCATTTTCGAAATGTTTGAGGTGATGGCGGAACTTGAAGGTTTGGCCGGTTCGCTGGCTGCGCGACGGTTCACCGATGCCGATCGCACAACCATCCTGGCCGCGCATGCAGATTGCGAGCGTTCGTCTTCGGCCGGCAACAGCGACGCCTACTATTACGATAACGAACGCTTTCACAAAGCTATCTACGCTGGCAGCCACAGCGGTTTTCTGGCCGAGCAGTGCGTCGCACTGCATCGCCGTCTGCAGCCCTATAGGCGTCTCCAACTGCGCGTGCGCAACCGCGTTGCCACGTCGTTCGCCGAGCATGACGCGATCGTGGAAGCAATCCTCGCCGGCGACGCGGAGCAGGCGCGCACGCTCCTGCGCCAACATGTCAGCATCCAGGGCGAACGTTTCAGCGATCTTGTAGCGACGCTGGCGAGCAGATAGTCCGTCGCAAGTCGAGCCTCTCGCCGCCGCCTCAATGAAGCCAAGCGGCATGCCGAGGCCGGCATGCCAGCGGGCGTGCATTTGAGCAAGCGGGCGTTCGCCCCGTTCGGCGTGGTGATCGAACTGTAGGAGCGAGGCCTAGCCGAAGGCATCCTGCGAAAGCGTGACGTGCGCGACAGGCAACAACTCGACAGCAACCCTCGGAGTTTGACGAGCAAGGCAGCCTGACAAGCGGGCGTTACTCAAAACGTCCGGAAATCCCGTGTAGCAGCCGCCTGCTACCAGCAAAGCAAATTTTGGCGCTATCTGATATGAATGGCGAACTTCGCCGAGGCGGTGTAGGGTTCACCTCAAAAGAAGAATTGAGCCGTAGAAACGGCGACGCGGAGCGAATCTGGGAGGATTCATGATCGAGATTATCTCCAAGCGGGATGGCCCGCGGCGCGAGGACGCACAAGTCAAAAGACTGATCGAGCAGAACCGCTCGACCATCGTCCGCCTTGCCGACCAGATCAGCGGTGGCGGCTATTCAGCTTCGCGAAAGCCACGCCAGCAACCCAAGGCGGAAGGCCTGATCATCCATGTCGGTGGCGGCGCGGCACCGGTGGCCGAGGCCAAGCCGTCCATCCAAGTCACCATGAACGGCCGGGTCATTTCGAAGGATCGGAATACAGGCCGTCAACTTCATCACATCGGCGATATCCGCGACCGCGGCGGCGACCAAGTCTTCGTGCTGGCAACAAAGCAGAATGGCTTCTTCTCGCCGGTTGACGAAATCGTTGCCAAGGCGCTTGCCGACATGGACGGATCCCGCCTCGCTGCCAACTATACCGAAGAACAGCTTGCCTTCGACATCGGCGCGAAACTCGGCATCAACTGATCAGGCCGACGCCTAGGCGTGCTTCTTCACGTCCAACTCGCGGCAGCCTACGAACACGACAGCATACAGAAATGGCATACCTCAAAGGTTCTGTGATGACTGAATGAAACGCGAGATAGCCCCCAACCAGATGAAAATCGATGCCCGTCCGGCGCGTACTTCGCTGGCCACCGGCCAAATGGCTCTGAGCAACATCGACTATGACGAGCGTGCCACCATGCGCGCCTGGGAAAGTTTTCTGGCTGACGAGCCCAAATGCGCCGGCGATCCTGTCCACCCAAGCCACGTCCGCTCCCTCATTCACGATTCCTGGTATCGCAGTGCCACCGGCGGCATCAACGCCCAAGGCGTTGAAGCGCCGCTGAGCAGTGATCGCGACGCAATCGAATATCTGACTCGGGCCAATGCAGAACTGCTTTCGGCGGCGCGGCGGTCGTTTGCCTCCCTTGGCCAGTTACTGGACGGGACCGGCGCGATGCTGGTTCTGGCCGACAGCGACGGCGTGCTGATCGACGCCATCGGCGACAAGAAGACGCTGCATGACGGCATGGATATCCACCTCGCCATTGGCGGCAAATGGAACGAGGATGCCGTCGGGACGAACGGCATCGGTACGGCGCTGTGGACCGGCGAGCCGACTTTCGTGCATGCGGCCGAGCATTTCTGCGCCGGCATCAAGTCCTGGACCTGCGCCGGCGCGCCCATTCGCGACTCGCTGGACGGCAAGATCATCGGTGTGGTCGACCTGTCAGGCTATTCGCCGATCTTCAGGCCGCACAACACCGCGCTCGTCGCCGCGACAGCCCGGCAGATCGAAAAGGCATTGGCCGAACAGCAGCAGGAACAGCGCACGCGCCTGCTCGAAGCTTTCATTTCATCGGCTCCCGGCTACCGCCGAAAAGACGGGCTGGTAATCGTCGACCACCGCGGTCGTGCCATCTTCTGCAACAATGTGCCTGATGGCGAGGCCACTGAGATGATGGACGGCCCGATGGAGCCAGGCCGTGGCCGCTGGCTGATGAACCTTCCGTCCTCCGGCTCCGAAGCCGACCTTACCAGGGCGCTGCCGGCCCATCTGCGATCCTGCCATATCACCCCGCTCAAGCTCGATGGCGACCTCCGCGGCGCAGCGCTGGTGTTCCCCTCCGTGCCGGCAGCCTCCAGTGCGGCGGTGGTCTACCGGGAAGTCAACAAGCATCTTCAAGATGCTGTCGCCATGATCGTCGGCGAAAGCGAAGCTCTGCATGCCGCCATCGACGTCGCCTGCCGCGTCGCCCGGTCGAGCAGCGTAACATCGCTGTTGGTCGAAGGTGAAACAGGGGTCGGGAAAGAGCTTTTTGCGCGGCTTGTCCATGCCGGCAGCCGGCGCACGGCGAACGATCCGTTCATCGCCATGAATTGCGGGGCGATCACCAGGGACCTGTTCGGCAGCGAGTTGTTCGGCCATGTCGCCGGCGCCTTTACCGGCGCCTCGCGTGAAGGCAAACCGGGGGTTTTCGAGCTCGCCCATGGCGGCGTCCTCAGTCTCGACGAGATCGGCGAATTGCCGCTCGAGATCCAGCCGTTTCTGCTGCGTGTCCTGGAAGAGCGCGTGGTCAACCGCATTGGCGACAGCCGGGGCCGCCCGGTGGATGTGCGCCTGGTCGCCTCGACCAATCGCGATCTCAAGCACGAAATTGCCGCAGGCCGATTCCGCCGCGATCTCTACTATCGAATTGGCGCGGTTTCGATCACTGTTCCACCACTGCGCGAGCGCGGCGAGGATGTGCTGCTGCTAGTCGAACATTTCAACCGGCAGATCGCCACCGCAGCGGGCGAGGACCTGCTGGAATTTTCGCAAGAAGCGCTCGATGCCCTGCTCGCCTATCATTGGCCGGGCAATGTACGCGAACTGAAGAACCTCATCGGGCGGTTGCATGTCCTGGCGCGGGGCCGAGATATCGGGCTTTACGACCTTCCTGAGGAGATCACCGCGTCCGGCTCTGGATTGGAAGCCGGATCGAACATCAGTGCAGCGACCCCGCAGGACGGAGGCACGCTCGTCGAGGCGGAACGCCAGGCGATGAAGAAGGCCTTGGCCGCGGAAGGCGGCAACCTCAGCCGGGTCGCGCGACGGCTCGGCATCTCCCGGCCAACGCTCTACCGCAAGCTCGAGCAATACGGCATCCGCCGCGGTTTCCTCTAGGTGGTGTGGACTCTTAGGATTCCCTTTTTGACCGTAGCATGATTCAAGACTGCTTTTGGAGGCAGCCTTGGGTGTAATGGATCGGTTG